>NZ_JRMW01000042.1:0-1882 GCF_000758765.1 Anaerococcus lactolyticus S7-1-13 | reverse complement strand
CCTCTCACACCACCGTACGTGCCGTTCGGCATACGGCGGTTCAATTCATGTAATAATCTAAACAACTAATGAGTCCTCGCTTTTCGAGTATTTCTTTTGTTATCCTGCGAAGTCCGGCTGTTTTTGCTACCGCCTGATAATGGTCTGCAAATCCTACAGATTGTCTTGCCATCCATTCTGGTACACCAAGCTTCCTTAGTCCCCACATCCTTTTCTTACTAGTTTTCCATTGCTTCCATATAACTATCCTCATACGATTACGAAGATGTTTGTCTATTTTAGTCATATTTTGTTTCATCTTACCTATCCTAAAATAGTTTATCCATCCTCTTATCACCTGATTTAGTCTCAGTATCCTGTAGTCCATAGACACTGACCACGAACGATATGTTAGTTTCTTGAGCTTTCTCTTGAATCTGTTTATTGAATCTTTATGTGGTCTGGCTTCCCATTTTCCATTCATTTTCACAAAACCAAATCCTAGGTATTTGAGCCTTGTTGGTTTTGTGACTTTGGATTTAGTAGCATTTACCTTAAGGCTTAACTTCCTCTCTATCCACGATGTGACCGTATGCATCACTCTATTTGCAGCTGCACTGCTTGCAACGGTTATTATACAGTCATCTGCATATCTAACAAAGTGCAAGCCTCGTGCTTCTAACTCTTTGTCTAATTCATTGAGCATTATGTTACTAAGCAAAGGAGATAAGTTACCTCCTTGCGGAGTTCCTATAGTGGTTTCTTCATATTTCCCTTTTACCATAACTCCTGCTCTTAGGTACTTAGTTACAAGAGATATTACATCTGGGTCTTTCACCGTTTTGCCTACCAGGTACATAAGCTTGTCCTGTGGTACGTTATCAAAGAACTTTTCTAGGTCAATATCCACTATGTATGTGTATCCATCATTTAGATATTCTAGTAGCTCTAATATTGCTTGCTGTGCTCTTCTACCTGGTCTAAATCCATAGCTATGTTCACTAAACTGTGGCTCGAACATTGGTGTTAGAACTTGGGCGATTGCTTGTTCTATAATTCTGTCTACTACTGTTGGAATTCCAAGATTTCGTACTCCACCGTTTGGTTTTGGTATTTCTACTCTGAGTACTGGTTGTGGTTTATATTTCCTTTTCAGGATTTTCGTTTTGATATCTATCCAGTTTTCTTTGAGGTATTTGTTAACATCTTCGATACTTATACCGTCTATGCCTCCGGCACCCTTATTGGCTTTTACCTTTTTGTATGCCATTTTCATATTTTCTCTGGATAATATTTGATTCATTAGTTGTCCCATAGATTGTCTCACTTTCCTAATTTTCTTTTGTATATATTAGCCCTAGCTCCTGTGAAATGTTCACTCCGTTACGTCTTTGCTACTATATTTCTCGTCGGGCTTATATACTTAGTTTGATTAAGTCACTTTGACTTTTAGAATTGTTCAGCCCTTCGCTCCATTTCCATTACAGAAACTTCTTCACTACTATGGCTTCTGCTGACTTCTCACAGTTCGTTGTTACTAGGTTTTCCCTCTGTGAGACCTCACACGGGATAAGTCGTCAGTCTTTCCTCGTCTACCTGCCTAATCTACTTACATAAGTTACGTTTGCCTTTTGGACTTCGTGACTTTTGGCCCACTCATCCTTTATGTAAGCCTTTATATTAGGTTTCTGTACGTCAGGTTACGATTTTGCTATTGCTTCTTCTCGCCATCACCTCACGGTGATAACCTTGCAAGTTGCTATGAGGTTCGTCGGCAACTACGCCCTACGTGGACTTTCACCACAGACTGACGGCATGCCCGTCATAATCGAATAGGGACTAATTTCTAGTCCCTTTCACACCACCGTACGTGCCGTTCGGCGCGTTCAATTTAATTTACACA
>NZ_JRMW01000041.1:0-82499 GCF_000758765.1 Anaerococcus lactolyticus S7-1-13 | reverse complement strand
ATTTATGGTATGGGACTTATGGAAAATAAATTGTGGAAAATTTTTAAATCAACCCTATACCTATCAGCCTTCACCTTCGGTGGGGGCTATGTCATACTAACTTTGATGAAAGATACCTTTGTAGATAAATTAAAATGGATAGACAAAGATCAAATGCTAGACATGACAGCCATAGCCCAGTCGGCACCTGGGGCAGTGGCAATAAATGCCTCGATAGTAGTAGGCTATGAAATATCAGGCCTTCCTGGCATGGCAGTAGCTATTCTAGGCACAGCCATCCCACCCCTCATAATAATTTCAGTCATATCAATGTTTTATGAAGCCTTCATAGCAAATTATTATATAGCAAGCTTTCTAAAAGGCATGCAAGCAGCCATAGTCGCCCTAATATTCAAAGTCAGTTTTGATATGGGGCGTGACCTCTTAAAAGAAAAATCCAAAATAGTTCCGGCAATAATGGTCACAGCCTTCATATTAGGATATTTTCTCAAGGTAAGTATAGTCTATATAATTGGCAGTCTCATCCTATTGGGACTAATAAACTCTCTAGCAAAAAGGAGGAGCCATGTTAATTAAATTATTCATAAGCTTTTTTAAAATTGGACTCTTCTCCTTTGGTGGAGGCTACGCAGCCCTCGCCCTAATCCAACAGGAAGTAGTAGTCGAAAATAGCTGGCTAGCTGTAGGAGAATTCAACGACCTAATCACAATCAGTCAAATGACCCCAGGACCAATCGCCCTAAACTCAGCCACCTTCGTAGGCCAAAGAGTGGCAGGCTTTCCTGGAAGCCTAGCCGCAACAATAGGCTGCATCCTACCATCAGCCATCATAGTAGGCGCCCTATCATATTTTTATAAAAAATACAAGGATATAGACATAATGGCAGATGTCCTAAAATTTTTAAGACCAGCCATTGTAGTAATGATCCTAATAGCAGGCCTAGACATCCTAAAAACATCCCTATTTGATATAAACCCAGTAGCATTTGAAAACTTGAATGTAAAAATGCTGGGCCTATTCATTTTTTCGTTCTTGGTAATGTTAAATAAAGATGTAGACCCTATTAAAATTATGATTTTAAATGGCATATTTTATTTGATTATTTCGATTGTTGCACTTTGAGAGGGAAACATGGATACCTTGTATGTAATGATTAAGCCAAATTCTAATTTATGTAACATAGATTGCAGTTATTGTTTTTATAAAAAAAATCATAACAATATTGTTGATAAATATAATAAGTTTTTGACGAAGAGGTCTTGTGTTATTTTAATTAAAAATATTATACTTGATTTATCTTCAAATAATGATATACAATTTATTTTTCAAGGTGGCGAGCCATCTCTTATTGGATTAGAATTTTATAAGTTTTTCATAGATACTGTCAATTTCTTTAACAGGACATTGCAAAAGAATATAAGTTATAATTTTCAAACTAACGGTATAAATATTGATGAAGAATGGGCTTTGTTTTTTAAGGAAAATAATTTTTTGGTAGGTTTATCATTGGATATGTATCAAAATAACCATGATTTGCATAGAACATGTAGTGGTCAGGGAACATTTGATTTTGTTATGAAAACAAAAAGAATATTTGATTCTTTAGGTGTTGATTATAATATATTATCTGTTTTAACTAAAAATTTATCGATGCATCCAATTGATGCTTATAAATTCATAAAAAATGAGCAAATATCATATGTTCAGTTTATACCATGTATTGATGATAATGTGAACGACGATAATATAAGGGTAAGCCCTAGAGATATTTATAATTTTTATAGTGGTATTGTTTATTTATGGATAGATGACTTAAAAAATAATAGGATAATTCATATAAAATTATTTGAAGATATATATTATTTTATAAAAAATAAAACAATAGGTTTTTGTGGGCAAAATGGACAATGTGGGTTGCAAATTGTTGTTGAGAGCGACTTATCTGTATATCCATGTGATTTCTTTTGTTTTGAGAAATATAGATTGGGAAGTTTATATAAAAACAATTTATCAAAAATACTTCTTAATTCTAAACATTTGTGCTTTCTAAACGAAAAGATATATGAAGAAAAAGAATCATATTGTAAAAATCATTGTGGTATATATAGTCAATGTGGTTTAGGATGTAAGAAATTATTTGGTAAAATGTATCTTGATGAAACTGGATTTTGTGCATATAAAAATATAGTTAAATTGATAAGAGATAATTATTGTGCAATAGATAGCGCATACAAATTAAATAACTAAAATATACTTGTATTAAATTTTTTATTAGCTATTAGATGCTAATATTTTTAATTGAAATTTAAAATAATAAAAAAATAGGATGGATTTATGAAAGAAATATATTTAGGAGTAGATGGTGGAGGTACAAAAACTTCTTATTTTTTAGAAAAAAATGGTGAAAAATTTGAAGTTATTGGTAAAACTTTGCATTTAAAACAAATTTCTAGGGAAGATTTCATTAAGAGATTTAATTTAGCAATTAAATCTTTATGTGAAAAAGCAGATATAAATGTTACAGATATAACATATAGTTTCATTGCCTTACCAGGTTTTGGTCAGTTCCCTGAGGACGAAGACTTTATATTGACTAACCTTAGAAAAAGTTTGATGACAGATGATTTTAGTGTTGATAATGACTGTGTTAATGGATGGGCTGGTAGTTTAAATGCCCAACCTGGAATTAACTTAGTGTTAGGTACAGGTTCTATAGGATTTGGCATAGATGACGAAGGTAATAAGTTGAGTTGTGGAGGATGGGGTTATTTTGTAGGTGATGAAGGAAGTGGATATTACTTAGGTAAAAAAATCATTAATATTTTTTCGAAAATGAGTGATGGAAGATATGAGAAAACACTAATATATGACAAAGTTAAAGAAAAACTGAAACTTGAAGATGATTATGATATAATAACTAAGTCTGTAAATATGTCTAGAGATGAAATTGCTAGTTTATCTACTATATTAGGTGAGGCTATTGAAAATAAAGATAAGTATGCAATGGCTTTGTTGGATGATTTAGCAAATGAGGCAAGTTTGATTATTAATACTATGGCTTGTAAAATGCATTTTAAAGATAAAGTTATAGTCTCATACTCTGGAGGTATTTTTAACTTAGGTAATATTTTGATAAAAGCTATTCAAGATAAATTGAATGAAAATGTAATAATAGTTTCTCCATATGCTGGTCCGAGTGAAGGAGCTTTAATACTTGCTAAAAATTTTTATAAATTTGGGAAAAATCATTATATAAATGGTTGATTATAAATGTATAAAATGTATCATATTAGAAATGGTAATGACCAATTACATACTATTGAAAAAATTAGGAGGCTCATATGTTATTGGATGTTAATAAATTAGAAGAAAGAGATTTTAAGAATACTTATACTGAGATTTTTGCCCAAGCTGATACTTGGGAGGAAGTTTATGGACTTTATGAGGAGAGAAAGGCAGATATTGAGAAATTTTTAGGAAATTTTGATAAGGATACCAAAGTTATCTTTACGGGTGCTGGTACTAGTGAATATGTTGGTAATATTGCTCAAGATTATTTAAAAACTCATGGCGATTTTGATTTTGAATCAATAGCTACAACAGATCTTGTTTCTGCGCCTTATCTACATTTCAAAAAAGATCAAAAGACCCTTTTAGTTTCTTTTGCAAGGAGTGGAAATTCTCCAGAATCTGTGGCTGCAGTGAAGCTTGGAGAACAAATTGTTGATGATTTTTACAATCTTCCAATCACTTGTGCCCACGATGGTAAACTTGCAGTAAATTTAAAGGATGACCCAAAATCTTACGTATTTTTAAATCCGGCTATCACCAATGACAAGGGTTTTGCAATGACAAATTCCTTCTCTTCAATGCTTTTAGCTGCACTTTTGATTTTTGATACAAGCTTGGATAATAAGAAAGAAATTGTAGAAAACCTATCTGCTATTGCTAGGGAAACTTATAAGAGGGCTGATGAGATTGAAAATTTAGTTAATTTTGATTTTGATAGGGTCGCTTATTTAGGATCAGGCCCACTTGGAAAATTAACTAAGGAAGCGAGACTTAAAATATTAGAGCTTACAGCAGGAGAAGTTGTGACAATCTTTGATTCTTCTATGGGCTTTAGACATGGTCCAAAATCATTTATAAATGGTAAGAGCCTTGTAGTTTCTTTTATCTCATCTAATGATTACACAAGACAATACGACCTTGATATCCTTGATGAGATTAAGGCAGATGGTATAGCTCCAAAAATCATTGGGGTTACAAATGAAGATGTGGATAGGGACTACCAATTTGTCCTAAAATCACAAGGCTTAAGAGATGCTTATCTAGCAGTTGCCTATGTTGTAATTGCTCAACTAATTTCCTTAATTACAAGTCTTAGGGTTGGTAATACTCCTGATAACCCATCTAAATCTCACACAGTAAATAGGGTTGTAAAGGGTGTTACAATCCACGATTACAAATAATGGCAAGTCTATACTCGGACCTCATAGATAAGTTATTGGAACAAATTTCAACTATGGATAAGGGGGCCAAGCTCCCTTCTGAAAGGCAACTTTGCCAGGACTATGAGGTGTCAAGAACTACAGTTAGAAATGCCTTGGGCTCTTTAGTTAATTCTGGAGTTTTGTATCAAATCCAAGGCAAGGGAACTTTTGTGAGGGAGAGAAATAGGGAAAACTTATCAAACTATTATTCTTTCACTGAGCAAACCAAAAGAAATGGCAAGACTCCGAAGTCTATAGTAGTTAGCTTTAATATTAGAGCATTAAATGATAAGGAAAGGCACGTTTTCGACGATGCAACCATTGAAAAGGTAATTGTTTTTGACAGGTTGAGGCTTGCGGATGATACGCCTATGATGTATGAAAGAACAGCTATTCCTTACGAGGGATTTGAAAATATCACCAAGAACCTACTGGAAGAAGTAGCCCTTTATGATATATTTGATAATTTCTTTTCTACAAAAATTGCAAATGTTAGGGAAAGGTTTCAAGTATCATCTCTTACAAAAAAAGTGGCTGAGGCCCTTAACCTAAAAGATGGGTCGGCTGCCTTAAAGATAACAAGATTTTCTTATGACAGGGAAGATAGGCTTATAGAATATACAGTTTCCTACGCTAGGGGAGATATGTTCTACTACGAGACTTCCTATAGTCCAAATTAATAAAAAACTCACTATTTTCTATCTTAATCCTAAAAGGGATTGGGAGAGTTTGAAATAGTGAGTTTTTTTGCTTTATTTATCTGATTTAAATTTGATTTTTGTGGCAAGCTCGTTTTTTTCTTTAATCATGAATTAAGTTTTGGGAAATATCTCTAGGTAAATTTTCTTACCAATCTTCTCTTTCGTCATAGAGGTCTAGGAGTTCTTCTAGGATTTTTATTTTCTTTTCTTTGGCTCTTCCTTTGTCGGTGTCACGTCTTAGCATCCTTGGGTTCATCACTTCTACTTCCTTGATGTTTGGGGTGTAGGATGATACTTTGTTTGTGATTGATTCGTAAGACTTGTGCTCTGCGAGGGCTACATGGTGGGAGTTAAAGACAAGGGTGTAGCCGGCTATGCCTGTTTTTGCTTGGTAAGGTTTGGAAATTCCACCGTCTATGACATAGAGCTTGCCATTTGCCTTTATAGGACTTTCGCCTGCTTCTGTAATTACAGGTACATGACCGTTTACGATCCTGCGTCTATTGCCCTCGACCTTAAATTCGTCCAAAATTTTATCGACAATTTCTTCCTTTTCACATAGGTCGTAGTAAGGGTTTGGTTCTTCTTTTTTGAGTTTTTTATCATCTACAAAGATATTTTCAAAATAAGAATACTGACTCTTGCCAAAAATTGGAGAATACCTGCCACTTATGAGATACCACATCATGTCTTTAGCTTTTTTGTCCTTGGTATAATAGGCATCTCTTGCGATTTTTTCAAAATAATCCATAAGGGACTTGCCCTTGTAGATTTTGCCATTTAACTCTACTTCTTGGAAATCTCCGTCTGCTGTTAGCGGAATACAGCCATGAAAGAGAAGTGAGCCGTTTTCGACCCTGTACATGGCGCCGTTTTTGTAAAGAAAATCCATGTGCTTGTTGAGCTTGTCGTTTTTAATGAAGTCTTGTTTTAGGACTTGGATGACATTTTCTTCTTCCTTAGTGAGTTTGGCAGGATTCTTTGGATCTATGGTTGGGAAATTTTTATCCTTAAGCTTGGCATTTTTGTAGGTGTAATTGTTAAAATCAATGAATTTTAGGACGTTTCTTTCTTCCATTTTCATGTCTGGATTTCTCTCAATTAGGGCGTAGTCAAGTTTGAACCTAATCATAGAAATAGCCTTGTACATCTTGGCTGCTGCTTCGGTTGTGATATTGTCATAAATATTATAATCGTAAATTCTTGGAGTAAAACAAGTGCATGGATCATCGCCGTAGGTCTCCATGGCAAACTCGAAGAGAACTCTTAGATTTATTCCATAACCGTCTTCGAGCATATCGAAGTTGTTGTATTTGATTGCATCCGCCACACAGGCTGCGATAAGAGCTGTGTTTCCAGAACATGCGCCCATCCATGCAATGTCGTGGTTGCCCCATTGAAAGTCAACACTTGGGAAGGTCAAAAGTTCATCCATTATGATGTGAGGAGATGGGCCTCTGTCGTAGATGTCGCCAACTATGTGGAGTTTGTCCACAGAAATCCTTTGAATGAGGGTGCAAATGACCTTGATAAAGTCAAAGGCAACTTCGTATTTTACTATATTTGTAACCAGGGATTCATAATAGGCCCTCTTGTTGTATTCAGAATCGTTGGTATATAAAAGCTCATCCAAGATTAGGCTGTATTTTTGTGGGAATTTTCTTTTTACATAATCTTTTGGATACTTGGTTGAAACAAATTTTAGGAGACTTATAAGCCTGTGAATGGTGATAGTTAGGTAATCTTTGCTAATCTTTTCCTCGGTTTTTAGACTCTTGTAAACTAAATCTGGGTCATAAATTAACTGGGCAAGGGCATCCTGGTCTTTTTTTTCTAAGGTATCACCAAAAAGTTTTTGAATCTTATCCCTAATATTCCCTGAGGCAGACCTAAGCAAATGCAAAAAAGCATCGCTTTCCCCATGGATATCAGAAAAGAAATATTCAGTACCCTTAGGCAACTTCTGTTGGGCATTTAATAAGATTAGCTCATCTATAATCGAATTTTTGTCTGGGTAGAGCCCTTTTATGAGGCTTTGATAAGTTTTGTCCATCTTCTTCTCCTTATTTTTTATTTTAAAAGGGCTGGCTCCTAAGGTTGTTAGCCTTAAGAGCACAAAGCCCCCTTAATCTTCGTCTTTGACAAAGTCTGATTTGTTGTAGATTTTTGCTTCTTCTTTCTTTTTGAAATCTTCTGCAATATTTGGATCATAGGTGAGGTTTTCATCGCCTAAGTCATCTACAGCATTATTTATTTTTTTCTCTTCTTCTACATCACCAAGAGTTCTTGGACTTCCATTTGCAAGTTTTTCTTCTGCTTCTTTCTCGGCTTGGGTTTTCAAATCATCATTTTCAAAATCCTTAGCGCTGCTTGTACCAAGTTCGGTATCATCTTTTATAAGTTGACTGGTCATAATTACAGTTTTTCCATCAACACTTGTGTCATCTTTTTTTATGATTTTAACATCCTCATCTTCTTTAAAATCTAGTTTGATAGGATTATCTGATGACTCAACATCGCTTGGACCAGTTTTCACTTCGATATATTCAGTCTTTTTCTCGCTAAGGCCAGTATTATAAACACCCTTAAACTTTGATATTAAACCGATAAGTGAGTTTAAGACTATAAGGCCGTTTAGACCCAAAAGGATATAAAGGAGTTTTTCGCGAAAATAAATGTATAATAAGGCGTCACAGCCTAAAAATAAGAGACCAAAAAATACATTTGCTAGATGGCCATCGCCCTTATCTCCAGCCTTAAAAATTGATCTTGCAATAGCTGTGTTTATTACAAAGGCAAGGATTAAAACGCCTAGGGCAAGGGGCTTTATAATTGCACTTGAAATATTATTTATACCTAAAAGATCAACAGTTGCTAGAAATAAGTGGTTGTCGACAAAAACTACAAAGCCTATGGCAAATAGCAGCAAGATGCTGATTATAGACCTAAATAAGCCTGTTATTATGCTAAAAAATTTTATAAAGTCTTTCATAAGTCCTCCATTATATCCATTATAACACAAAAATTGAATTGTTTATATATTAAATAATTGTATAGTGAAAATAAGTAAAAGCAAGGAAGAGTATTATATATAGAAAGAATTTTTGAAAAGGGCAAATGATTTTGATTTTTCAAAGACTTATATATTTTTAAAATTAAGATTTGGTATGCTTGTTATCCATATTTTTATTTTTTTCCTAGCTTCTTGTCAATTATTTGATAAAAAAATTCCCCAGATGATTGACAAATACCAATAAACTCATATCATATTTGGATAGTATGTAAAAAAGTTTTGAAAAAAAGGTTTGAATAAAGGAGAAATCTTGATAAATATCTTGAAGGTTGATTGTTTAAGAGTATAATATACAATTGCTAGAAATCTATTTATCGAGATTTTTTTATCTCTAAAAGGCAAATATTATTTGTCCTATTTTTGTAAACAGTAAGGAGTAAGAATGGCCCAATATCATAAAAAGTTATATGGGAAAACAGAGAGAATGTCCTTCTCAAAGTTTCCTGAAGTCTTAGATTTACCAAATTTATTAAAAGTTCAAAAAGACTCTTATGAGTGGTTTATTAAAGAAGGTCTTGGAGAAATCTTAGAAGATATTTCCCCAATTGAAGACTATAATGGCAAACTAAGCCTAGAATTTACAGGTTTTGAGTTTGAAGAAGAACCAAAATATAGCCTAAAAGAAGCGAAATATAAGGACCTAACCTATGCTAGAGACCTTAAGGTTATGGCTATTTTATTTAATAAAGAAACTGGTGAGATCAAAAGACAAGAAGTTTTCATGGGAGATTTCCCAATGATGACTGATTCTGCAACCTTCGTCATAAATGGTGCAGAAAGAGTTATAGTAAGCCAGCTTGTAAGATCTCCAGGTGTTTACTATGCAGAAGAAACAGACAAGAGTGGAGATAAGCAATACTCATCTACAGTTATCCCAAATAGGGGTGCATGGATTGAGTTTGATACTGATGCAAGTCATACAGTAAACGTAAGGCTTGATAGGACTAGAAAGCTTCCAGCTACTACCCTAGTGCGTGCACTTTTGTTTGACACAGATGAAGAAATTATAAAGGCTCTTGGTGATACCCCACACTTAAGAAATACCTTAGAAAAGGAAAATTCTGAAAATAGTGAAGAGGCCTTGATAGAAATATACAGAAAATTAAAACCAGGTGACCCTGCGTCACTCGAATCTGCTACTACCCTTATTAACAACCTTCTTTTTGATGATAGAAGATATGATTTAGCTAGGGTTGGTAGGTATAAGTACAACTTAAAACTTGCCCTTGCTCCAAGAATCGCTGGTGAAATCGCCGCTGAAGATATTGTGGATACAGAAACTGGAGAAATTTTTGTAAAAGCAGGCGAAGTTATAAGCGAAGATATAGCTAAGGCTATTGAAAATTCAGGCATAGTTTCAGTCGATATTAGAAAATTAAATTCTGAAGAAGAAGAAATTGTCCTAAGAATTGTTGGCAATAATTTTGTTGATATCCACGCCTTTGAGAGACTCGAAGGATTAGATATAGACTTTGATGAATTTAGTGAAAAAGTTTATTATCCAGTAATGACTGAGATTATTGACGAAGCTGAAACCGATGAAGAATTAATAAAGATGATGCAAAAAAGAAAGAAAGAACTTTCTCCAAAGCACATTACCAAGTCAGATATACTTGCAGTTGTAAATTACCAATTCAACCTTTTTGAAGGGGTAGGTGATACTGACGATATCGACCACCTTGGCAACCGTCGTGTAAGAGGTGTTGGCGAGCTTCTTCAAAACCAATTTAGGGTTGGTCTTGCTAGGATGGAAAGAGTTGTTCGTGAAAGAATGACTACCCAAGATCCTGACATTGCAACTCCACAAGGCTTAATCAACATCAAACCAGTTACAGCTGTTATTAAAGAATTCTTTGGTTCATCCCAATTGTCACAGTTCATGGACCAAACTAACCCAATGAGTGAGTTAACCCATAAGAGAAGACTTTCTGCTCTAGGACCAGGTGGTCTTTCAAGAGATAGGGCAGGCGTTGAAGTAAGGGACGTTCACGATTCTCACTACGGAAGAATTTGTCCGATAGAGACTCCAGAAGGACCAAATATCGGTCTTATCACATCTCTTACAACTTATGCGAGAATTAATAAATACGGTTTTATTGAAACTCCATACAGGGTTGTTAAGGAAGGTGGAGTTGTAACAGACGAAATTGACTACCTAACAGCAGACATTGAAGATGACTACATCATAGCCCAAGCCAACGAACCACTTGATGAAAACAACAGGTTTGTAAACGAAAGAGTTTCTGGCCGTGGTTATAGGGGTGAAAATGATATTTATCCAAGGGATTCTATCCAATATATGGACGTTTCCCCACAACAGATCGTATCTGTCGGAGCATCTCTAATACCTTTCCTTGAAAACGACGACTCAACCAGGGCCCTAATGGGTGCTAACATGCAGCGTCAGGCAGTGCCTTTAATTAAATCGCAAGCTCCAATTGTAGCTACAGGTATTGAACATAGGGCTGCAAAAGACTCAGGTGTATGTGTTGTATCAAAAACTGACGGAAAAGTAGTTTATGTAGCGGCTGATAAAATAAAAGTAAAAACACCTAATGGTGAAGTTATAACTTATGAGCTTCTTAAATTTGAAAGAGCCAACCAAGGCACAACTATAAACCAAAGACCGATAGTAAAATTAGACGAAGACGTAAAAGAAGGTCAAGTTCTTGCAGACGGTCCATCAACAGATAATGGCGAGCTTGCCCTTGGTAAAAACATTCTTATCGCCTTTACAACTTGGGAAGGCTATAACTTCGAGGATGCGATGCTCCTTAACGAAGAGCTTGTAATAAACGATGTTTTAACATCAGTTCATATCGAAGAACACGAGTGTGAAGCTAGAGAAACCAAACTTGGTGCTGAAGAAATTACCAAAGATATACCAAATGTCGGCGACGATATGAAAAAAGATCTTGATGAAAATGGTGTAATTAGAATTGGTGCTGAAGTAGCAAGTGGAGATATCCTAGTAGGTAAGGTCTCTCCAAAGGGAGAAACTGAGCTATCTCCAGAGGAAAGACTTCTTCGTGCGATTTTCGGTGAAAAGGCTAGAGAAGTGAGAGATACATCCCTAAAGGTACCTCATGGTGAAAAGGGAATCGTAGTTGATGTTAAAGAATACAACAAAAAAGACGGAGACGAACTATCTCCAGGTGTAAATAAAGTAATTAGAGTTTATGTAGCTACCAAGAGAAAAATCATGGTAGGAGATAAGATGTGTGGTCGTCACGGTAATAAGGGTGTCGTTTCAAGGATTTTACCAAGAGAAGACATGCCATTCTTGCCAGACGGAACCCCAATCCAAATCTGCTTAAACCCACTAGGTATCCCATCTCGTATGAACTTAGGTCAGGTACTTGAAGTTCACATGGGCCTTGCAGCAAGGACACTTGGTTGGAAGATAGCAACACCAGTATTTGATGGTGCTATGGATACTGAAATTGAAGATGTCTTAGAAGAAGCAAAGAAAGTAGCTCCTTTCGTAAACAAGACAGGCAAGATTAGATTGCGTGACGGTAGAACTGGTCTAGAGTTCCAAAACCCTGTAACAGTCGGCGTTATGTACATGCTTAAGCTCCACCACATGGTAGAAGAGAAAATCCACGCAAGATCTATTGGACCATACTCACTTGTAACCCAACAACCCCTAGGTGGTAAGGCACAATTTGGTGGCCAGAGGTTTGGTGAGATGGAGGTTTGGGCTCTTGAAGCCTACGGCGCAAGCCACACCCTCCAAGAAATCTTAACTGTTAAATCAGATGACGTTACAGGTAGGGTTAAGACCTACGAATCAATCGTAAAGGGTGAAAATATCCCAGAGCCAGGCACACCTGAGTCCTTCAAAGTTTTAGTTAAAGAGCTTCAATCACTAGCTCTTGATGTAGAACTTTTAGATGAAGATGGACAAGTCGTTGAGCTTAAGGAAAATATCGATGATCAAGATAGGTTTTCACAGGTAGAAAAGATAGATGCGTCTAAGATTAGAAACCAAAGCAAGCTACTTGCCAAAGCTAATGCCCCTAAGGAAGACGGTGAGGCAGAGGAAGTTAGCGAAGCTTAGGAGAAGGGAAGTTTATGAGCGAATTAAATCAATTTTATGGGATGAGGATGAAAGTTGCATCCCCAGAAAGAATACGAAGCTGGTCTCATGGCGAGGTTAAGAAACCTGAAACTATAAACTATAGGACCCTTAAACCTGAAAAAGACGGTCTTTTCTGCGAAAAGATTTTCGGTCCAACCAAGGATTATGAATGTTCTTGTGGAAAATATAAGAGAATGAGATACAAGGGCGTAGTTTGTGAAAAGTGTGGGGTCGAAGTAACTAAGTCTAAGGTTAGACGTGAGAGAATGGGCCACATCGAGCTTGCAGCTCCAGTTTCTCATATATGGTTCTTCAAGGGAATTCCTTCAAAGATGGGACTCTTACTAGATATGAGCCCAAGAGTTTTGGAAAAAATCCTCTACTTTGCATCCTATGTAGTAATTAATCCGGGTTCTACAGACCTTGTTGCTAAACAAGAAATCTCAGAAACTGAATACCAAGATATATTGGAAGAATATCCAGATGATACAGAATTTAAGGCAGCTATGGGTGCTGAAGCTATCAAGGAACTTCTTTCAAATATTGACCTTGAAAAGGAATACCAACTCCTACTAAAGGAACTTGATGAGTCCTCAAACCAAAAGAAGGTGAGAGTTTCAAGACGTCTTGAAGTAGTAGATGCCTTTTTAACAAGTGGCAATAAACCTGAATGGATGATCCTAGATGTGCTCCCAGTTATGCCACCTGAACTTAGACCAATGGTTCAACTTGAAGGTGGTAGGTTTGCTACTTCTGACTTAAATGACCTATACAGAAGAGTTATCAACAGAAATAACAGACTAAAAAGACTTCTTGACATAGGTGCACCAGAAATCATCGTTAGAAATGAAAAGAGAATGCTCCAAGAAGCAGTTGATGCCCTAATCGACAACGGTCGTAGGGGTAGGGCTGTAACTGGCGCTTCAAATAGAAATATGAAGTCTCTATCAGACCTCCTTAAAGGTAAGTCTGGTAGGTTTAGACAAAACCTTCTTGGTAAGAGGGTTGACTACTCAGGCCGTTCTGTAATCGTAGTAGGTCCAGACCTTAAGTTTAACCAATGTGGTTTGCCACAAGAGATGGCCCTTGAGCTATTTAAGCCATTTATTATGAACAAAGTAGTTGAAAAAGAAATGGCCCACAACCTAAAAACTGCCAAGAAAATGGTAGAGAAAAAAGACCCAAGAGTTTATGAAGTCCTAGAAGAAGTAATCAAGGACCACCCAGTTTTGCTAAACCGTGCTCCGACTCTTCACAGGCTTGGTATCCAAGCTTTCGAGCCAATTCTTGTAGAAGGAAAGGCAATAAAGCTTCATCCACTAGCTTGTAACGCCTTTAACGCCGACTTCGATGGTGACCAGATGGCTATCCACCTTCCACTATCAAATGAAGCTCAAATCGAGGCAAGACTTCTAATGATGTCAACCAACAATATCCTTGGTCTTAAGGATGGTAAGCCAATTACAACTCCTTCTCAGGATATGGTGCTAGGTGCTTATTATCTAACAACCATCAAAGAAGGTGCCAAGGGCGAGGGTATGGTTTTTGAATCAACAAATGAGATGAAAAAAGCCCTAGTTGCTGGCATAGTTGAATACCAATCAAAAGTTGGTGTTAGAGTTAAAAAAGACGCCATGGACCCAGGCAAGATTGTAGAGTCTTCAGTAGGTAGGTTCATCTACAATGAAGGTCTGCCACAAGATTTAGGCTATGTAAATAGGAAAGAAGACCCATATTCACTTGAAGTTGATACCCTAATCGACTCAGGTATGTTAAAGGAAATTATCGACAAGTGCTTTAGAAAGCATGGCAACATCAAAACTGCCGAAGTTCTTGACTATATCAAGCAAACAGGCTATAAGTACTCAACCCTATCAGGTCTAACTGTATCTATGGATGACGTAAAGATTCCAGCAGAAAAATGGTCCCTAATAGATGAGGCAGATGCTGCAGTTGATAAGTATGACAAACTTTATAGACGTGGTTTGATAACAGACCATGAAAGATATGAAAAGGTAATTGAAATCTGGCAAGATACCACAAACAAGGTAACAGATGCTCTTCTTGCAGACCTTAAAGATGATAACAACATCAAGATCTTTGCAGACTCTGGTGCCCGTGGTTCTACCAACCAGATTAGACAGCTAGGCGCTATGCGTGGACTTATGAGTCAGGCCGATGGTAAGATTATCGAAATTCCTATCAAGGCCAACTTTAGAGAGGGTCTTTCAGTGCAAGAATACTTTATCTCTACCCACGGTTCTCGTAAGGGTCTTACAGATACAGCGCTAAGAACTGCCGACTCAGGTTACCTAACCCGTAGGATGGTAGATATTTCCCAAGACGTAATTGTTACAGAAGATGACTGCCATTCAGATGGTTTTGTTGTTGCTCACGAATTTAAGGATGGCAACGAATTAATCGAAGATTTAAGAACAAGGATTGTTGGCCGTACATCTTTTGAAGATATTAAAGACGAAGCTGGCGAAATAATTGTTCATAAAGACGAAGTAATAGATGAAGATTTGGCTGATAAGATTGTAGCAGCTGGCATTAAGGAAGTAAAATTAAGGTCAGTTCTAGAATGTAAGGCTAAACAAGGTGTTTGTGCAAAATGCTACGGTAGAAACCTTGCAACAGGCAAGCACGTCAATATGGGTGAAGCAGTTGGTATCATAGCCGCCCAATCAATCGGTGAGCCGGGTACCCAGCTAACCATGAGGACCTTCCACTCCGGTGGTATCGCAGGCGTTGGAATTACCCAAGGTCTTCCAAGGGTTGAGGAGCTTTTTGAAGCTCGTAAACCAAAGGGTCTTGCCTTCATCGCAGCCAACTCTGGTACAGTTTCCCTAATCCAAAATGATAAGAAAACTGACGTTGAAATCACAGGTGCTGATGGTACATCCAGAAAGTACAACATTCCATTTGGTTCAAGAATTTTAGTTAAAGACGGCGAAGAAGTAGAAATCGGTGCCCAACTAACAGAAGGTTCTCTAGATCCACATGACGTACTAGATGTATTAGGCAAAATTGGAGTTCAAGATTACATTACCAAGGAAGTCCAAAAAGTATATAGGCAACAGGGTGTAGAAATTGACGACAGGCACATAGAAGTAATTGCCCGTCAGATGTTAAAGAAGGTTAAAATTATTGAATCAGGCGATACAGAATTCTTGCCAGAAAGCTTGCAAGATAGGCGTGAAGTTGATATAGTAAATGATCAAATGAAAGAAGCTGGCAAAAAACCTGCCATCTACGAACAAGAACTCCTTGGTATCACCAAGGCAAGCCTTGCGACAGATTCATGGCTATCAGCCGCATCCTTCCAAGAAACAACCAGAGTCCTAACAGATGCTTCAATCAAGGGCAAGGTAGACGACCTAAGAGGTCTAAAGGAAAATATCATCATTGGTAAGCTAATTCCAGCAGGTACAGGTCTAAAATACTACAACAATGTAGAAATAGACTATGAAACCAAAGAGTTAGAAGATGAGCAAATCAAAGCCAACCTTGAACTAATAGAAGCAGAAGAAGAAACTGAAGAATTATAAAACGAAAGGCCCCTCGTGGGTCTTTTTTATTTGGAAATTTTGCAGAAAACTACCATAGGCAAGGGGAAGTTAGGAAATATAATAATAGTGAAAAGAATTTAGGGCGGAATAAGTCTATCCATAAATAAGAAGGAGGAAAAAATGAAAACAAGAGAGAAGGGAATCATTGCCTATATTTTGTTAACCTCAATTTTAGGAGCCATAACAATTCTTACAATCCCATATGCCATGGCACAAGAATCTTATCTTTATTATGGTTATGTGGTGGTTTTCCTAACTTGCACAATCCTTTCAGGAATAAGTTTAAAAAGATACCAGAAAACAGTCAAATATTTTGACCTGGGAGAATATTTAACTAGCCAACAAGAAGATTTTGCAAGGATAATCCACGATGAAATCATCCAAGACCTCTATGGGATAATAAATAATTTGAACTTAAAAACACCAGGTGTTGATAGGGCAAAGACAATCGCAGAAAATTTAGAAATCAAATCCAGGTCTATCATGACCTTTTACAGGCAAAGTATAATTTCCGATATGAGTCTTGAGGAAAATGTTAAAAGCATTTTTTATGACATAGGGAGTCTTTATCCGGGCAAAAATTTTGATCTTACTCTTGAGATTTCTGAAAATACTAAGGAAATAAATCCTCAAAGTCTAAGGACTATTCTAATCATAACAAAAGAGCTAATTAATAATATTTATAAACACTCTAAGGGGTCAAAAATTACCTATAAGATGGATTTAGAAGGGGGAGATTTAATCTTAGAGGTTACAAGTGATGGGGCGAGTGAAAATGATTTTAGAAATATAGGGGAATCTAGGGGTGGGGTCTTGTTTATGAAATTTTTGCTAGACTCACTTGGTGGATCCATAAAATATTTCTATAAGGACGGAATATTGAAAACTCAAGTAAGGCTAGGGATTGATTAATGAAGATAATAATTTTAGACGACCACAAAATTTTTGGAGAAAGCCTAAGAGCCTTGCTAATGGAAAATGCGGAAATTAGCCAATGTGATTTTGTGAGCGCTATTGAAGAATTTTATAAAAAAATAGAAACAGATTCCTATGACATCTGTCTTCTTGATATAAACCTAGATAAGAATTCTGGTTTTGATGTCCTTAAAAACTTGCGAGCAAAGAAATTTGGATTTAAAATTCTAATCCTATCCTCCTATACAAACCCAATCTACAAGAAAAAAGCCCTAGACCTAGGTGCAGCAGGATATATATCAAAATCCATAGATTCTAAAAGCTTAATCGAAAAAATATGTCAAATTAATAATGGATTTAGCTTTACGAATGAAAAACATTTCGAAAACCCCCTTACAAAAAGGGAAGAAGAAGTCCTAAAAGCACTAATAACAGGCAAAACCAATACCCAAATAGCCAAAGGCCTATACATAAGCGAACGCACTTTATACCACCACATAGAAAATATCTACAACAAATTGAAGGTAGAAAATAAGGTGGAATTATACGGCAAAGCCTTAGAATTAGGTTATGTAGACCGATTTTAGAAAATCACTAGGAGAATATTTTGTTTTTTAAGACTCCTTAATCATAATAGTTTTGTTGACATTACAAGAGGATTTCGTGTTATAATAATGTAAGGTGTAATTATTATGTAAACGTAAATAGTTAAATATTTGTATTAATTAATTATTTTTTATAAATAGGAGATAAATTATGATTATAGCTATTGGTGGTGGTGAAGTATCTCAAAATCAAACTTATGAGATAGATAAATTTATTGTTGAATCATCAAAAAAAGAAAATCCAAATTTTCTATTTATTCCCACAGCAAGTAAAGATGCTGAGCCATATATAAAAACCATTAAAGAATTGTATGAGAGTTTAGGTTGCAAAACTGATACCTTGCATTTATCTAATGTAGAAGTAAATAGGGAAGATGTTAATCAAAAGATTGAAAAAGCAGACATCATATACGTTGGCGGTGGCAATACTGCATATATGATGGAAGTATGGAAACAATACTCTATTGATAAGGAGCTAATAAAAGCTTATACAAGCGGAAAGGTACTAGCGGGCTTAAGTGCAGGATCGATCTGCTGGTTTATTGCGGGTCATAGCGATAGTGAGTTTATAGAAGATGTTGAGAATCCAAAACATAAGTGGGTTAAAGGCTTAGGTATAATTCCTTATTTACATTGCCCACACTATGATGAGCCTGAAAGAGCAGGCTTTGATGAGTTTTTTAATGGACAAGTCGCAGATGCTATCGCAATAGAAAATCAGGCGGCAGTTGTTTGGGATAATTATGAAATCAAGGTAATTAAAGCTAACAATAGTAAAAATGCGTATAGACTTTCATGGAGTGATACAGGTTTGAATAAAGAAGTTTTATATTAAGACTTTACACCCGGTTACTCTACTACGAGCATATCGAAGAATTGTAGATTTTATTTTAGAAAAATATTATATAAACGAAAAAATGAATTGTGGGAGTTGAGACAATGAAATTTGTACCAGAAGAATTTAAGTTAAAAGATGACAGAGTCTGCAAAATCAGAGAAATTCATGTAGATGATGCTGCAAAGATGGTTTCTTATTTAAAAACTGTTATGGGAGAATCTGATTTTATGAACTCTTATCCAGATGAAATAACTATGACAGCCGAAGAGGAAGAAAAAATGATAAAAGGTTTTAATAAGTCAGATACTACCCTCATGCTTGTTGTTGAAATGGAAGGAAGACTTATTGCAAGTGGTACTATTATAAGATTAGCAAAGAGTAAAATGCGTCACAGGGGAAATGTTGCTCTTGCCGTGCTTAAAGAATTTTGGAATTTAGGAATCGGAAAAAAGATTCTTATATCTCTAGAAAGCTATGCCAAAGAATTGTGCCTTTCCCAGATAGAATTAGATTATTATTCTGGCAATAATAGAGCCAGGGCTCTTTATGATAAAATTGGATTTGTTGAGACTGGAAAAACTCCTAATGCCATTATTTTAAAGGATGGGAGAGCATACGATAGCATAAAAATGGTGAAAAGTATTTAAAAAATCAACGAGAGATGATTCTTAGTAAAAAAACTTAATTATTATTTAGTTTATAAATATAAAAATGACGACGATGCATCTACAGAACCCTCGATTAAGAGAACTATAGAGATTTCTCACTTCGTTCGAAATGGGAGACTTGAATTTAAACTTATCTGCTAAAAAAACATATTAGCATAATAAAATTTGTATTAGCATTATTTTTATTTTCTAAGAATAGTAAGAAAAACGTACCCGTCTCGAGCGAAGTCGAGAGACCTACTAGGGACAATTGAAGTAAGTTTTCTCATACATTCGGGGGGGGGGACCTAAATATTAACAAATTTTATGAATCAAAAAAGACCCAGCTGGGTCTTTTTACATTTCTTACTTACTCAAAAACTCATTAGCTTCTTTAAGTCCCTCGATTATTTCAAGGCTTTGTGGGCAGATGTTTTCGCACTTGCCGCATTCTATGCAAGTCTCTGGGTTTACTCCGTCTTTTAAATATTCTTCGTAGGATTTTTTCGATATATCGGCCTCATCGTATAAAAAAGCCTTGTTCCACATTGAAAATACCTTTGGAATGTTGATTTCTACTGTACATGGCAGGCAGTATTCACAGGCTGTGCAGGCAATTTTTTCTCTTCTTTTATAAATTTCCCTGGCCTTGTCATAAAACTCTATTTCTTTTTCAGATAATCTAGGATCTGCACTTGCGATTGCCATATTTTCTGCTACCTGGTCACTAGTATTCATGCCGGATAAAACTGTCATGACATTATCAAGTGATAAGGGGAATTTAATGGAAAGTTGGGCAGGTGATAGGTATGTAAATTTAGCCATAATCTCCCTTACTTCGATAGGGGGATTTGCAAGTCTGCCGCCCTTAACAGGTTCCATTATTACTAGAGGAATGCCCATTTTCTTGGCAAGGTCATAGCCCTTCATACCAGCTTGGAGGTTGATATCCAAATAATTTAGCTGGATTTGGCAAAAATCCCAGTCGTAAGCCTTGATTATTTCTTCGAAGGCTTCGTATTCATCGTGGAAGGAAAAACCTATATTTTTCACAAGGCCTTTTTCCTTAAGTTCATCAACAAAGTCAAAGACTCCAAGGTCTACCATTTGCCTAAAACGCTTGATATCTAGTGAATGGAGGAGGTAAAAGTCTAGGTAGTCTGTCCTTAGTTTTTCTAATTGTTCAGAAAAAATCCTATAAAAATCTTCCTTTTCCTTGATTAGCCAACAAGGAAGTTTACTTGCAAGATAGATTTTATCCCTCAAATTATTTTCTTCTAAAAACTCTCCGACAAATCTTTCGCTCATTTTTTCGTGGTAAGGGTAGGCTGTATCGATGTATGTAAGACCCTTTCCAATCGCTTCTTTGAGGATTTTTGCAGATTCGACCTTGTCAATTTTTGAATTATCACCGTCAATCGTCTTAAATCTCATACACCCAAAACCGAGTCTGGAAATTTTCTCTCCTTTAAAATCAAAATATTTCATATGTATCCTTTCTTTTTTTCTCTCCGCTAATATTGTATCATATTTTTGGGGAAATTTCGGCGAAGAGCTGGGAAATTTGGTATAGTAGGATTAAAGGAGAAATTATGGAAGAAAAAATATCGTTTAAATCACTACCCGCCTTTATTATTTTGGGCATTTTCACTGGTCTTTTAATTGGATTTTTTAAAAAGATAATTGGCTTGCTTGCAGGCTTTATGGATGGCTTTCTAACAACTGGCACAAGCAAGGATAAGCTAATTTTCATGGCCCTTATTATCCTTATTGGCCTAATTACTTATTTTATTTTGAAAAAAGATAAGAATACCAAGGGCTCTGGCATCCCAGTCATGACAGGCATGATGGAGGGAACAATAAAAGTTTCTAGCGAAAAAACCATAATAGGCAAATTTATAGCCTCTGTTTTGACAATAGGTTCTGGTCTTACAGTTGGTAGGGAGGGCCCATCAGTCCAATTAGGTGGTCTAGCTGGAGATATAGTAGGGAAATTCTTCCCTAATGTCAATAGGAATTTATTTATTGGTTCAGCTGCAGCATCAGGTTTTGCTGTTGCCTTCAACGCCCCTGTGGCATCTTTGTTATTCGCTGTTGAGGAGATTTTTAGGACTCATAATTTTTCTACTTTCTTATCTTCAGCCCTTACAATTATCTCAGCTACAGTCACATCCGGCTTGGTTTTTGGTGACAATCCAAGCCTAGAAAATATACCAGCCTTCGCTAATATAGACCAAAAATCCTTGGTCCTAATCGTGATTTTGGGAATCCTAGCAGGCCTATCTGGAGCCTTATTTAACAAAGTTGTCATAGGTTCAAAATCCCTTTACAAAAAAATTGCCTTACCAGAATTAGTAAAATATCTCGCTCCCTTTGTAATTACAGGGCTTGTTTTACTCATTGACCCAAGGCTTTTTGCTTCTGGTGAAGAATTAATTTATTTACCAAGTGAGGGAAATGCTAGTCTTGCCACCCTTATTTATATGTACGGCGCAAAAATTTTGCTCCTTTCCCTAGCCTTTGGCATTGGCCTGTCAGGGGGATCACTTGTACCGCTTTTGGCAATCGGGGCAATCTTGGGAAATATTTACGGCTCAATCCTCGCTGACCTTGGCCTAATCCCTGTAGAAATGATTTACGCCATATCCCTAATCGCCATGGCAGGCCATTTTTCAGCCATAGTAAGGACTCCAATTACAGCTATTATCCTGATTTTGGAAATGACTGGAGGAGCTTTTTCAAATATTTTGGCCCTCGCAGTAGTATCCTTTGTAGCCTACCTAGTGGCAGAAATGCTAAAATCTAAACCATTTTACGAAGACCTCTATGAAAGGCTTCTACTAACAGAAAAATCTTCCTAGGCTGGGGAAGATTTTTTTAACTTGT
This sequence comes from Anaerococcus lactolyticus S7-1-13, assembly GCF_000758765.1. NCBI lineage: Bacteria > Bacillati > Bacillota > Tissierellia > Tissierellales > Peptoniphilaceae > Anaerococcus > Anaerococcus lactolyticus. The sequence continues at coordinate 60,684 of NZ_JRMW01000041.1, read as the reverse complement.
AAAATTCACAAAAAATATGTCACTGCCTAGAGAAATGTTATGAAAAGTGTAGAATATAAGCCAGGAGCGAATATGAAAAAGAATTATTCTTATGTATTATGGATATCTATCTTGATAATATTTTTCTGCATTTTAAAAAAGAATAGCGAATTTAACCAAGCTTGGGTTGATTCTTACATGGAAAGAATGCGCTTAGAAGAGTTTTTGAAATCTAGGATTTCCAAGGATAGGGAAGAAGAAATAAAAAAATTAACAAGAAAGGCTGATGAAATAAGAATCCAAGCTTTTCTTGATAGAAAAATAAAAGAAAAAACACAAGCAGAATCCCAGGCTGCCGCAAAGCACGTGCAGCATTTGGCGAAAAAATATCCTCAAGTTAAGGGAAGGATTATTATTAAGGGTACAAAAATTGATTTTCCAGTCGTCCAGGGCAAGGATAATGAATTTTACTTAGACCATAATTTCGATAATAAATATTATATTAATGGAGCTGTCTTCATAGACTATGTCCACAAGGGCGATTTTTCAGACCAAAATACAGTAATCTACGGCCATAATGTGAGGATTGGCTATATTTTCCATGACCTTGATAAGTTTAGGGATAAGAATTTTATCAAAAACCATTCGGAAATTATTATAGATACTCCAGAAAAAAGAAGAATCTTTGAAGTTATTTGCGCTATGGATATAAAAGTTGATGCAGACTACAGGTTTTATGAATACGATGATGATGAATTTAAGGATTATCTGAAACTCATTAAGGATAATAACATCCTTAAAAATAAGCCTCTGCCAAAGAAAGAAGATAAACTTTTAACCTTGTCAACCTGTTCGGATATAAGTGATAGGTACGCCATAGTGGCAGTAGAAACTACAGGCAAGTTTGTAAGGCCAAAGGACTTTGACCACCAAAAAGACTTGCTTTTACATGATAGAAGAAAGACTAGAGATATTTTTATATATTAGTCTTATTAATTAATTTACGCTGACTATATAGAATCATAGTAAAAAAATCTTCCGTTATTTAATCGGAAGATTTTTTTATGAATGCATCAATTTTTTTAAAATAATCACTATCAGCATAGACAGCATCAGCGTGGCCGAAGCCATTAATAATATATTTTTCCTTATAACCTTGTTCTTTAGCATCATACATTGAATAGGTATCAGATACTGGTACAAAGTCATCTCCTGTGGTGTGGATAAACATTATAGGAATGGCAGATTTTTCAACTTCTTCAATGGGTTTTATTGATGATATAGTAATATTAGACTTGATATTCCCCATTATATTTGCCATATATAGGACAGGAAAGCTAGGCAAGTTGAATCTTAGTCTGAGTTCTTTTTTAAATATTTTCCATAAGTCAGCATAACCACAGTCGTCTATTATTGCCTTTACATTTTCAGGAAGAATTTTACCGGAAGCATTTAATACTGTTGCCCCACCCATAGATGTACCATGAAGGGCGATTTGAGCCTTGGGGTTTTCTTTTATTATAAGATTTATAAAAGACAGCAAGTCCTCACTATCCTTATCACCCATTGTGATGTACTTACCTTCACTTGGTTTATGGCCTCTAAGACTATATGTTAAGACATTGTAACCCAACTTATAGAATCCAGCTCCATAGATTTTAGACCTATTTTCTGAAGATTGGTAACCATGAACTATTATCACCCATTTATCGGTAGGGGAATTTTGCTCATAGGTGTGACCTATAAGCCTTAGTCCATCGGGAGTACTAACTGAAATTTTCTTAGTATAGTCCTTGACTTCTGCCAACCACTTATCCTTTCGTGTCTCCAAGGCTTTCTTATTCTTACTAATTATTTTATCTTCTTCTATATTAAGGGCTATTTTGGGTCTATTTTCACCACCTGACTTTGCAACAAGGGCAAAATTTACGAAGTATGACCCGATAATATATGTGGATGTAATACATATAATTGCAATGATAAGTAGGATTTTTTTATAATATTTTTTAAACTTTTCCATATATAGTTCTTTAACTCCTCCGATACATCTAGTTGTTAAAACCAGATAGATTATATTTTAAAACAAATGAAGAGTCAATAGAAAATTAATTTTTGAATTTAATCAAATAAATAAGATATTGTTAAAGCAACAAAGAGGATGAAGTACTTATGGATCATTACTTGACCAATGAGCCAACTTCTAGGGTGGATTAGTAGATTTGCTTTGCCTATGGTGGTTGGGTCTTTATTTCAAGTAGACATTATTCTAGAATAAGAAAGATAGCTTATAAATTAAAACACTTTTAAAATGAACATTAAAGTAACTTTCTAAAAAATACGCAAAAAAAAGCTGGGGGAAAGTCCTCCAGCTTTTGTTTCTCTCAGATTAATTCTTTAACTTTTTCTAGGGCAGCATCGAAGTTTACTTCGTTGGTAACTTCTGGAACGTATTCAACGTATTGGATGATTCCTTCTTTATCAACTACAACAACTCCCCTTGCAAGAAGTTTAAGCTCATCAATTAAGAAACCGTATTTTTCGCCAAATTCTCTTTCCTTATAGTCAGAAACCATTTCTAGATTTGCTATATCCTCATTAGCACAAAATCTTTTTTGGGCAAATGGTAGGTCTTCTGTGATAGTAACTATAACAACATCATCAGAAAGCTCTAGGGCATCGTGGTTAAATTTCTTAGCTTGGATAGCGCAAACGCTGGTGTCAAGGGATGGGGCTACTGAATAAACAACAACTTTTCCCCTCAAATCTTCTGAATTAAAATCTGAAAGATCATTTTTTGTTGCCTTAAAAGCTTTTGCCTTTTGGCCAACTTCAACTTGACTTCCTAAAAGAGTCATTTTATTTCCTGCAAATGTAATGTTCATTGTTCTTCCTCCTTAAGCTAGGACAAGTTTTTATTAAAGATAGCTACAAACCTATTTCAAGCTAGGTCGAGATAGAAAGCAGTTTTTAAAAAAACTGTCTTGCTTACAAAATTTATCTGTAAATTTTACTAAAATAATTTTCTAGCACTTTTATTATACCCAATCTTTATTGATGTTTATAATTTTTTTTGATATTTTGTATAAAAATTATTGTCTGACGAGTTTTATGATTTTGTTTTTTCATTAGGATGGAGATTGCTTTTATAAATTAAAATAAACCTTACAATCTATAATAGATAGAGTAATTTACTTGACAAGTAGGGGTTAAGCGTGTAAGATAGTTAAGGATTGGCAGAAGTTGCCAATTTATTAAATTTTAAAGAATAGGAGGTGCATTATGCCAACAATTAATCAACTTGTTAGAAAAGGTAGAAAGAGTGAAAAATCTAAATCAGATACACCAGCTTTAGGTTATAACTACAATACTCTTAAGAGTAGAATAACTCCTAACCAATCACCACAAAAACGTGGGGTTTGTACATCAGTTAGAACAGTTACACCTAAAAAGCCAAACTCAGCTTTAAGAAAGATTGCCAGAGTTAGACTTACAAATGGTGCTGAAGTGCTTTCTTACATTCCAGGAATTGGACACAACCTTCAAGAACACAGTGTTGTACTAATCAGAGGTGGTAGGGTAAAGGACCTTCCAGGTGTTAGATACCATATCATCAGAGGTACATTAGATACAGCAGGTGTTGATGGAAGAAAACAAGGAAGATCTAAATACGGAGCAAAAAGAGGCTAGTAATTAGTTGAAATAAGTGCATAATGTGCCTATTTATATAAAAGGTATATGTGCACACTTAACGATTAAGATCGAGTACTCAAGATATTACACATAATTGGTAAAGGAGGGAAGAAAAGTGTCAAGAAAAGGACATATACCAAAAAGAGAGGTAATGCCTGATGCTAAGTATAACGATAGAGTAGTAACAAAACTTATCAACAATGTTATGCTAGATGGCAAAAAAGGCCTTGCTACAAAAATAGTTTATGAAGCTTTTGATATAGTACAAGAGACCAAAGGCGAAGACGCTATAGAAGTTTTCCACCAAGCGATGGAAAATATTATGCCAACTCTAGAAGTTAAGGCAAGAAGAATCGGTGGTGCAAACTACCAAGTACCAATGGAAGTTAGACCAGAAAGAAGACAAACACTAGCCCTTAGATGGTTAGTAAATTTCGCTCGTCTTAGAGGCGAAAAAACTATGGTTGAAAGACTTTCTAAAGAAATTATCGATGCATCTAACAATGCGGGTGCCGCAGTAAGAAGAAAAGAAGAGATGCATAGGGCAGCAGAAGCTAATAAGGCTTTCGCTCACTTTAGATATTAGTTAGGGGGATAGATGCCTAGACAGGTTGCACTTAAAGATACCAGAAATATAGGAATTATGGCCCACATAGACGCAGGTAAAACTACTTGTACAGAAAGAATCCTATATTACACTGGTAAAATTTATAAAATCGGAGATACCCACGATGGAACAGCAGTAATGGATTCCATGGAACAAGAAAAAGAACGTGGTATCACAATAGGATCTGCTGCAACAACAGCATTCTGGAAAAACCATAGAATTAATATTATCGATACACCAGGCCACGTTGACTTTACTGTAGAGGTTGAAAGATCTCTAAGGGTACTAGACTCAGCAGTAGCCCTATTCGATGCTAAAAGTGGTGTAGAACCACAATCAGAAACTGTTTGGAGACAAGCTGACAAGTACAACATCCCAAGAATTTGTTTTATCAACAAAATGGATGCTACAGGTGCAGATTTCTTCATGGCAGTTGATACAATCAAAGATAAACTAAAAGCAAACGCAGTTCCACTTGAAATTCCAATAGGAGCTGAGCAAACTTTTGAAGGTGCTGTAGACCTTGTAACCATGCAAGCAGTAACATATTCATCTGAAGACCTTGGAGCACATCCAAAATATTCTGAAATCCCAGCAGACCTTAAAGACTTAGCTGAAGAATACAGAAACAACCTTCTTGAAGAATTATCAGAAGTTGATGATACAATCATGATGAAATACCTAGAAGGTGAAGCAGTAACTGAAGATGAAATCAAAACAGCAATCAGAAAAGCAACTATAGAACAAAAAATATTCCCATGTCTACTAGGTTCTGCCTACAAGAACAAGGGAGTACAACCACTACTAGATGCAATTGTTGACTACATGCCAAGCCCAGTAGATGTACCAGCTATAGAAGGTGTTGACCCTAAAGACCCAGATGTTGTAATTGAAAGACACCCTGGAGATGATGAGCCAACAGCAGCTCTAGCATTCAAGGTCGTAACTGACCCATATGTAGGTAAGTTAATCTACGTTAGAATCTACTCAGGTACAATCGAATCTGGTTCTTATATCTACAACGCTACAAAAGGCAAGAGAGAAAGAGTTGGACGTATCATGCAAATGCACTCTAATAAGCAAGAAGAAATTCCAAAAGGTTATGCAGGGGATATCGTAGCTTTATTAGGTCTTAAAGATACAACAACAGGTGATTCCCTATGTGAGCAAGATAATCAAATTATCCTAGAACAAATGGAATTCCCAGATCCAGTAATCTCAGTAGCTATCGAACCAAAAACAAGAGCATCCCAAGATAAGATGATTATCGGACTTCAAAAACTTGCAGAAGAAGATCCAACCTTCCAAACAAGATCAGATGAAGAAACAGGTCAAACAATTATCTCAGGAATGGGCGAGCTTCACCTTGAAATTATCGTAGACAGACTTCTAAGAGAATTCAAAGTAGAAGCAAACATCGGTAACCCACAAGTAGCTTACAGAGAATCAATTACTAAAGAAGCTGAAGCTCAAGGTAAGTTTGTAAGACAATCAGGTGGTTCTGGACAATACGGTGATGTTATGCTTAGGGTTGAACCAGGCGAAGAAGGATCAGGAATCACATTCGAATCCAAAATCGTCGGTGGTGCAGTACCAAAAGAATACATCAGACCAGTTGAAGAAGGTGTTAAGGAAGCCGCAGCAGCAGGCGTACTTGGTGGCTATCCAATGGTAGACGTTCACGTAACACTATTTGACGGATCTTACCACGAAGTCGACTCATCAGAAGTTGCCTTCCACGTTGCAGGTTCAATCGGATTTAAGAATGCTGTACAAAAAGCAGGACCAGTCCTACTAGAACCAATTGAAAAAGTTGAAATCACAACTCCAGACGAGTATCTTGGAGATGTAATGGGCGACGTATCATCAAGAAGAGGAAAGATAGACGGCATGAATCCAAAAGACGGAATCCACGTCCTAGACGCATTCATTCCATTATCTGAAATGTTCGGATACGCAACAGACCTAAGAAGTAAGACTCAAGGTAGAGCAACATACTCAATGAGCTTTGACCATTACGCAGAAGTTCCAGCATCTATAAGAGATGAAGTAATTAACAAATAATTAATATAGGAGAATAAAATGAGCAAACAAACATTTGAAAGAAGCAAACCACATATTAATATTGGTACAATCGGCCACGTAGACCACGGTAAAACAACAACAACAGCAGCAATCACCCAAGCTCTAAACAAAAAATACGGCACAGGTGAATACATCGATTACGAACACATCGATAAAGCTCCAGAAGAAAGAGAACGTGGAATCACAATCAACACATCTGTAGTAGAATACGAAACACAAAAAAGACACTACGCACACATCGACGCTCCAGGCCACGCTGACTACGTTAAAAACATGATCACAGGTGCAGCACAAATGGACGGCGCAATCATCGTAGTATCTGCAGCAGACGGTCCAATGCCACAAACAAGAGAACACATCCTACTAGCAAGACAGGTAGGTATACCAAAAATCGCAGTATTCTTAAACAAAGAAGACCAAGTAGATGACCCAGAACTAATCGAACTAGTAGAAATGGAAGTAAGAGACCTACTAAACGAATACGACTTCGACGGCGACAACTGCCCAGTAATCGTAGGATCAGCACTAAAATCACTCCAAGAAGGCGGAGAAGGCCCATGGTCAGACAAAATCCTAGCCCTAATGGACGCAGTAGATGAATACTTCGACATCCCAGAAAGAGACAACGACCAACCATTCCTAATGCCAGTAGAAGACGTAATGACAATCTCAGGCCGTGGAACAGTAGCAACAGGAAGAGTAGAAAAAGGAACTCTAAAAGTAGGCGACACAGTAGAAATCGTAGGTCTAACAGAAAAAACATCTCAAGCCGTAGTAACAGGTGTAGAAATGTTCCACAAATCACTAGACCAAGCAGAATCAGGCGACAACGTAGGAGTACTACTAAGAGGTGTTCAAAGAAACGAAATCTCAAGAGGACAAGTACTAGCAAAACCAGGTAGCGTACACCCACACACAGAATTCGAAGGACAAGTATACGTACTAACCAAAGAAGAAGGTGGACGTCATACCCCATTCTTCTCAGGCTACAGACCACAATTCTTCTTCAGAACAACAGATGTAACAGGTGACATCCAACTAGAAGACGGAGTAGAAATGGTAATGCCAGGAGACAACGCAACATTCAAAATCACACTTCAAAAGCCAATCGCCCTAGAAGAAGGACTAAGATTCGCTGTACGTGAAGGTGGTAGAACAGTAGCATCAGGCGTTGTAACAAAAATCGTAAAATAGTTCAAAAAACAACGGGAAAATCTCGTAGAACTGAGACAATCAATAGATAGTCCAGCAAATGTCTAGAAGGAGCGAAGCTTCTTCTGGAAAATAGATTTTAAAATAATAATAAATTATTTTTATAAGAAAGAATCATCTTTCAAAGAATCTTATTAAATTTAAAAAAGCGGGCCTGGCTCGCTTTTTTGTTTAGGAGAAGCTATGTTAAAGAAAAAAACTTTTCTTAGTATTTTTCTGATTTTAATGCTTGTTTTTACGGCTTGTGCTAAAAAGGATAAGCTAGCTGAAAAAGAAAAGTTACAGCAGGCTCTTGAGAGTAGCGAAAATATCGAGAAAAAAATATCTAAGAAAAAGAAATCTTCAAAAAAGAAAATAGGAGTGCCTTACGAAATAGGTATTACGCCAGATGATTACAATATGGATTATGACACATCAAGACTCCTATCATTTGAGGATAAGAAGAGTAAGTATTATCCAAAAGACGGCGTTAGGGGTTTATATCTCAACTCTGGTTTAGTAAATAATCCTGAAGTTTATAATAAGATAATTAGTCTAATTGAAAATTCTAATTTAAATACGGTTGTTATTGATGTTAAGGACGACTGGGGCAATGTTACTGTAAATTTTAATACTGATAACGAAGAAGTTAAATATGCAAATAGTAAATTGCTTAACGCAAAAACTCTTATTACAGACCTTCATGCTAGGGGGATTTATGTTATAGCTAGGATTACTACCTTTAAAGATTCAGTCATCACAAAACTTCATCCTGAGTGGGGATTTAAAAGAGAAAATGGAAGTTTGTGGGCGAATGCTAACGGGGAGGTTTTTGTCAATCCTTTCCTAAAAGAAGTCCAAGATTATAATATTGAGATAGGCGAGCTTGCTGCTGAGGCAGGTTTTGATGAAATCCAATATGACTATGTAAGGTTTGCTGAAGGTTTTGAAACTTTTGGAGATACCCTTTCCTATTCAAGGGGTGAATATGAAAATAAGCCAATGGCAGAGGGGGATAAGAGGGTTGCTGCAATAACAGGATTTGTTAGGAAGGCCAGAGAATCTATCTCAGCCTATGGGTTACCAGTGTCTGTGGATGTATTTGGCTATGCCCTTCAAGCAGGCAGGGCTAGTGGTATTGGACAAGATTTTTCAGAAATATCCAACGAGGCAGATATAATGAGTTCAATGATTTATCCTTCTCACTGGGGAGCGTATTCTTTTGACATAGAAAAACCCGACTTAGAACCTTATGAACTTGTTAAAAGATATCTTAAGGAAGAACAAGCAATATTTAAGTCTCTAGATCATAGTCCACAATCACGTCCATGGATTCAGGATTTTACTGCATCTTGGCTGGGTGACGGAAATTGGATGGTATATGACGCAGATGCTGTCCAAGCTCAAATTGATGCGATATATGAGTCTGGTCAAAGAGAATATTTGATTTGGAATTCAAATAGCACCTATACAGAGGGTGTTGATTATTAAAACAGGGAAATTTACCTGAACCCCTCCATCCATATTCCGGATTTTGGGGTTCAGGTCAAATTCCCTGTTTTTTTGTACAAAAAAAAACCACCTAAGCTTAGGTGGTAAAATTTTATAGCCTATGTTTTCTTCTAAATTGAGAAGGAGTTTGTCCGGCTTTCTTTTTAAAAACTTGGTTAAAGTATGATTGGGAATTAAAACCTACCATAGCAGATATTTCTTCCATAGAGTGGTTAGTTGAAATTAGCAAACTCTTCGCAATTTCTATTCTTTTAAGAATTAAATATTCGATTGGTGTAATCCTATATGACTGTTTAAATTCAGAAATAAGGTGGAACTTATTCATGTAGGCCATAGCAGAAAGGTCTTCGAGTTTTATATCCTCACTGTAATTTGAATCAATGTATGATTTAATATAGTCGATCTGCCTATTAACCTTCTTGTCACGTTTGATTGTTATATCTTTTCTGTATTTTCTAAGAAGATTGATAACTAAAGTTGTGGCAGTTGCATTTGCAAGCGATCTGGCAAAGATATCATTACTTTTGTATTCCCTGTGGATATCTTCAAAATAATCTTCAAATCTTAAAGCCTTATTTCTATTATCTATATGAAAATAGTTGATTGATTTAGATTCGTCATCGTCAAGCCCTGCTATAGAAACACTTTCTATACCAAAACCTAAGTATTTAACATTAGAAATACTTTTATCTAGGTGAAGAGTATGGCCTACATTTGAATTAATAATTATAAGGTCGCCAGTATTAACTTCGATATTGTCGTTTTCTATAGTAAGTCTTCCAAATCCTTCATCTAGGTAATAAAAATATGTAAAAGGATGAAATTGAATTCTGCTTGAAATTTTTGAATCATTAATATTTTTTTGAGCATCGAGAATTTTTATTTCGAGATTATTTAGACTATTTTCTTCTTCTATAATTTGTTCATTATTTTTTTCCATTTTTTAAGCCTCTGTATTATTGCTAAACTTTATATTGTATCGTAATTATAATTATACATATATTATACTATATTTCAGGAAAAATTTTAACAATAATAAGACATTATTTGAAATATTTTTCTAATTATTATAAGAAAATATATATTTTTTTTAATAAAGATAGGAAATATTTTTTGATTTTTGTTTTAAGCTGGGGTTAATTGATTAAAATTACAAGAAAAGTATAATTTTATTAGGTGAGAAGATGAGTTTAATATCAGATGACATGATTAATCAAATAAAAGAAAATTCAGACATAGTAGATATAATTGGTGAATATGTCGACCTTAAGAAGGCAGGTTCATCTTATAAGGGTCTATGTCCTTTTCATAATGAGAAAACCCCATCTTTTACAGTAGATAAGAAGAAACAATTATTTCACTGTTTCGGGTGCGGAGCAGGTGGAGACGTTGTTTCTTTTATAATGCAAAAAGAAGGCTTGTCCTATCCAGAAAGCCTTAAATATTTAGCTCATAAGGCTGGTATAAATATAGTTTTTACTGAAAATCCTGAAGTTAATCAGAAGAAAGTTAGGCTTTATGAAATAAATAAAGAAATAATGATGTATTTTTATAAAAATTTACTTACAACTAAGGCACCTCAAGACTACCTTCTTAAGAGAGGGCTTAGGAGTAATATTGTAAATACATTTATGTTGGGCTATGCCAAAGATAGTTGGGATGATTTGCTATCTTTTGCAAAATCAAAAAATATAAATGAAGATGACCTTTTTGAACTTGGGCTAATAGCTAAATCTAAAAATGGCAAATTTTATGACAAGTACAGAAATCGAATTATTTTTCCAATCATTGATACTTATGGGAGGATAATAGGTTTTGGCGGAAGGTCAATTGATAATACCATGCCTAAGTACCTAAATTCACCTGAATCAGATGTATTTAAAAAAAGATTTAATCTTTATGGCTTAAATATTTTTAAGAAGCAATCTAAGCGTGATTTGATCCTTGTAGAAGGATATATGGATGTCATCGCTTTAAATAATAATGGAATTGACCTTGCAGTTGCAAGCCTTGGTACAGCCCTAACTGTTGAGCAAGCAAAACTAGCAAAAAGATATGCTGATAATATTTATATTTGTTATGATTCAGATTCTGCTGGTATAAAAGCTACAAAAAGAGCTATAGAAATATTTAAAGAAGCTGAAATTGGGGTAAGTATAATACAGCTAGGTGAGGGTCTTGATCCTGATGAGTATGTAAAAAAATATGGCAAAGAGGCTTTTGAAAATAAAATTAATGAAGCTGTTGATGAGTATAACTACACTTACGAGCAAATTTTGGATGGCTATTCTCAAGCTAGTGAAAATGAAAAACTTGAAAAACTTAATCAATTTATTGGTTTTTTAGCTTCTATTAATCAAGATTTGACTAGGGAAATTTTTATTAACAAGGTTTCAAACCTCTTTGATATTGATAAACAGACTTTAAAAGGTGCTATTTCAAAGTATAATAACAAACATCATAAAGATAAAATATATAAAGATAATTTTCCTGAGCCAAATATAGTTGTTGAAGAAAAAAAGACTGATATAAACGCTCATGAACTTGAAATATTAAGACTTATCTTTAATCAGCAGGAAGATTATAAAGAAAACTCTGATTATTTTGATAAGTATTTGACTAGTCCCAAGGCTAAAAATTTTAGAGATTTCCTTATAAATAAAGAAGTTGATAAGTTTAATAAAGCTGATAGTGACTATAGATATATGCTTGACTATGTAATGGATGATAATAATCCAATTTTAGTTAGTGAGTTAAGAGATAAGATAAACCTATATGAAAGGATTCAAAAGAGAAATAACCTTAGAAGGAGTCCTATAAATAGTAAGGGGAGAGATGATGAACAGCGATGATAATAAATTGCTCGAAGATGATGTTCTAAATGAGATTATCGAAGAGTTTGAATCTTTAAGCGAGAGTCAAGATGGTATGATTACTTATAGCCAAATTTTTGATTTCGATGATTTTAAAGATATGGATAAAGAGAGTCAAAAGCTAATTCTTGCTAGAATCGCAAGTTCTGGGATAGAAATTGTTGAGAGATCGGAAACTGAGCTCGACCAAGAAGAAGAAATTGAAGATGACATCGAAGAAGAAGAGCAAGAAGAAGAGATTGACGAAAAAGAATTAGAAAAAGAAATAGATAAGACCGTAGATAACCTAGTCGGCATTAAACTTGATGACCCAGTAAAGATGTATCTTAAAGAAATTGGTAAGGTAGACTTGCTTACTGCTACAGAAGAGATTATTCTCGCTAGACGCATGGAAACTGGCGAGATTGCACATAAATCTTTACACGGTTATAAGTTTAGCAAACAAAACAAAAATAAACTGGCAAATGATGTTTTCTTTGGAGACTTAGCTAGGGTATTAGAAGAAGCGAACAGCTCTCTACTTGATGATAGAAAGTTAAGTGAAGATACAATCAAAGACCTTGAAGGTCTTATAAACATGGGAGCTCTCTTCAAACAAATTATGGAAGATGACCTTGATAAGGATCAATTGGACCAGTTAAATGCGAAGATAATAATTTGTAATATTGCTCAAAATTCTATAGATGATGATGATTTATCTAGAAAGGACGCCAATATCCTTTGTGATTTATTCGATTCCTTTGATCATATGTTAAATATCATCGAGAATGATGAAGTAGTCAGCATGGTTTATTCTTCTTTTAATGACCTCTTGAAGAAGGCTGCTAATAAGGATGCTATAAAGACTAATGATCAGATGATTATTGATAATCTTTTGAAGACTTTTGAATTTGCAGAATCTATCAGAAATAGGAAAATCTTATCTGATGATGAGGCTTCTTATCTTTCATATATAATAGATCAGAGAAATATGTCTTTGAAAATGTTAAATAGGGAAGAATTTAATGAGGACGAACTTAAAAAACTTAAGGTTGATGTATTAAAATCACAAAGAGCTAAGGAAAAACTCGCCGAAACTAATCTAAGGCTCGTTGTTTCAATTGCAAAAAAATATGTTGGTCGTGGAATGAGCTTTTTGGACTTAATCCAAGAGGGTAATATGGGTCTTATGAAGGCTGTTGACAAGTACGACTACAATAGGGGTTTTAAATTTTCAACTTATGCTACTTGGTGGATTAGACAAGCCATAACTCGTGCCATAGCTGATCAAGCTAGGACTATTAGAATACCAGTTCATATGGTAGAAACAATAAACAAGTTAGTTCGCATCCAAAGGCAACTTGTTCAAGACCTGGGAAGAGATCCATCAAATGAAGAAATTGCAGATATCATGGGTATTGAGGTTGAAAAAGTCTCTGAGATAAGAAAGATCGCTCAAGAGCCTGTAAGTTTAGAAACTCCAATTGGAGAAGAAGATGACAGCCACTTGGGAGATTTTATAGAAGACGATACTGCTATAGATCCAGGAGAAGCTGCTAACTATACTATGTTAAGAGAACAACTCAATGATGTTTTATCATGCCTAGGGGCTAGGGAGAAACGTGTCCTACAATTAAGGTTTGGCTTAATTGACGGTACTCCACGCACCCTCGAAGAAGTTGGTAAAGAATTTGATGTAACTAGGGAGAGGATTAGACAAATTGAGGCTAAGGCCTTAAGAAAATTAAAATCTCCTAACAAAAGTGAATTATTGAAAGATTTTTTATAGATGGAAGATAAGAAAAGATTATTAGATATTATTAATATCTTAGATTCAGATAAAAAAATTATAGATGTAGGAACCGATCATGGATTGGTTCCTTTATATTTGGCAAAAAACAAAATTTCTAGCGACATAACAGCTACAGATATTTCAAAGCCTAGTCTACAAAAACTCGTTGACAGATTAGATGATGAATTAAAAATGATAATAAAAACTAAGGTCACTGATGGTTTTAAAGGTCTTAAAAGTGAACCTAACCAAGTAGCCATAATTGCTGGCATGGGAGCTAATACCATAATAGAAATAATCGAAGGAAGCTTAGACTTTGCCAAAAATCTTGATTACATGGTCCTTGCATCTAATGTGAACACTTATGAACTAAGACATTTTTTAAATGAAAAGGGATTTTTTATAGAAAAAGATTTTTTATCCTATGAAAATAGAAAGTATTATGATATTTTAAAAGTTTTTTATGGTAAAAAACAAACTCTAACCTTTGAAGAACATTACTACGGTTTAACTGATATAGAAAATAGAAGTGATTTATTAAAAGAAAAATTAGCCATAGATAAGAAAAAGAACCAAGGATTTTTAGAAGAAATCAAGAAAAAATCTCAGGATGAAATGGCTATTAAAAAAATATCTGACAGGCTATTAGCTATAAGAAAGGTGGAAGAAAGATGCGAATTCGTGAACTAATAAAGAAACTAGAAGAAAAATATCCTTTTGATCTACAAGAAGAATGGGATAATTCTGGCCTACAAGTGGGAAACCCAGATGAGGAATTAAAGGGAGTAGTCTTATCTTTAGACCTAGAAGAAGAGTCCATAGATTACGCCATTGGAGAAGCTAATGCAAATTTAATCATTACTCACCATCCATATCTATTTAATCCAACAAATTCAATTGATTTTAGGGATGGTTTTTACAATAGACTTAAAAGATGCATTAAAAATGACCTTACAGTTTATGCTTTTCATACAAATTTAGATATAGCAAAGGGTGGAGTCAATGATAATTTAGCCAATATTTTAGGACTTAGGGATGTTAAAAGCCTAGAAGCAGGCAAAGAACTTGGACTTGGAAGATATGGCTACATCGATAGGAAACCTTGCCATAAATTTTTAGAAGATGTAAAAGAAAAATTGGAAGCTAGTGGAATTGTTGTTTATGGTAATTGTGAGAAAATGATTGAAAAAGTTGCTCTTTGTGGTGGAGCAGGATCTTTTCTTATACAAGACGCTCTAAACCTATCCTGTGACCTAATAATAACAGGAGATGTAAAGTATCATGAAGCAATGGATATGGCTAATAAGGGCATAATTATCGCTGATGTAGGGCATTTTGCAAGTGAGAACCACATTATCTACAAGCTAGCCAAAGAAATAGAACAGATAATTGGACAAGAAGTTTATACGTTTTCTAAAACAGATAGGTTTAGACATTTTATTTAATTTTACATTTACAATAAAAAGGGGTATCTTAACTAGGGAGTAAATCAGATAATCGCGGGGCAATAGCAACGAGGAAAGTCCGTGCACCACAGAGCAAGGATGCTTGATAACGTCAAGTAGGAGTGATCCTCAGGCAAGTGCAACAGAAAGTATACCGCCAAATTTGGTAAGGTTGGAATGGTGAGGTAAGAGCTCACCAGCTGTCCTAGTGATAGGCAGGCTATGTAAACCCCATCCGGTGCAAGAACAAAATGGACATTAGGAGGCTTGCTCGGCCCAGTCCGGAAATGGTAGTTCGCTTGAACTTGCTAGCAATAGTAAGTCTAGATAGATGATTATCCACGACAGAACACGGCTTATAGGTTTACTCTTTACATAATTGCTACACAATTAGTTACAAAATTATAATTAATTGTATTTTAAATTACATTTATTCGGGTAATTGTTTATATATATTGGGAAGATTTTTGGCGAAACTCTAATATATATAAAAACCCTCCGATAAGTGTAATTTTTTTGTAACTAATTATTGACTTTTTTGTTAAAAAGATATAAAATTAATTTAGATTTCAAAAACAATAGACAAGAAAAGATTTACAATTCATGACAATTATGGAGGAGTAATTTAAAATGAGTAAAAAAAATATAGGAGCAGCATTAACAGTTATAGCTGCATCAGCGGCAGTTGCAACAGCTTATGCTACTACTGTAACAGATTTAGAAAATGATAAACATACAAATTCATTAATTACTGAGGAGAATAAAGAAGTTGATTCTTCATATTCTTTCGTTAAGTCTAACTATACAAAAGAAGTTAAAAATACAAAAATCGCTGGCAGCAAGAGAAACTCAAAAAAAGCTAGCCAAGAGATTAAAAAAGATATAATCATAGAAAAAACAGCTAAAACTCTAGTAAAGCCACAAATAGAAAAGGCCCAAGAGGTTGTTGCTTATAATAAGCAAGATTTAGATGGAGTTGTTAAATATGATTCTAAAAACCTTGATGACCTAATTGAAGAAAAGGCTCAAGCAGAAGTTAAGGATGTAGTTAGCTATGATAACAAGAAAATAGATGATGCTACTACATATCAAGAAACTACTGAACAAGCTCAAGCTTCCCCAAAAGCAGTTGCCAAAGAAGCACCAGTAATTTCTAACAAATTTGTAAATACACCAAGCTTATATATAAGAGCATCAAAAGATGCCACATCTACATCTAACATAGTTAGAACTATAAAGGCTGGAGATAAGCTAGTAGGTCATGCTGAAGGTAACTGGTTTGTTACTAATGAAGGTTATGTTAGCGTAGACTACCTAACAAACTATTATCCACAAGATTTAGTTAATAAAATTAACGCAGAACAAGAAGCTAAGAGAGCAGAAGCTGAAGCTATAAAAGCAAAAGAAGCTAAAGCTGCTGAAGAGGCTAGATTAGCTGAAGAAGCAAGAAAAGCTGAAGAAGCTAGAGCAAAAGAAGCTCAAAAACAACAAGTTAAACAAACTGTTAAACAAGTTGAAAAAGTTGTTCAACAACAAGCTGTAAGCACAAATGCTCAAGCTGGTCAAGGTGGCCAAGGTGCTGTTAATGTTGCTAGCCAATTTGTAGGTTCTGCTTATGTATGGGGTGCATCAGATCCTAATGTTGGTTTCGATTGCTCAGGTCTAACATCATATGCTTATAAACAAGTTGGTGTTAACCTACCACATAGCTCACAGGCTCAATTTAATAACGGTTATGCTGTAGATACTAATAATCTAAAACCAGGAGACCTTGTATTCTTCTCATTCGGTGGTGGTGGAATCGACCACGTTGGTATGATAACTGGATCAGACGGATCATTCATTCACGCATCTACTCCACAAACAGGTGTTAGGTATGATAATATTTTTAACGGTTCATTCCAAACAGCCTTTAGAGGTGCGAGAAGAATATACTAATTTTATAAATATGACGCCCATGGCAAAAGCTTAGGGCGTTTTTTAGTAGGAAAATTATGGAATTATTAAATACAACAAATTTAAGAAGAGAAATAATAGAAAGACTAGAAAACTACGAGTTTAAAAACAAAATTCTACTTTTAAGCAAGAATCCAAATGAAGAAGTAAACCACTATAAGCAAGTAATTATAAAAAGATGTATGGATTTTGGCATTGATTTTATAGATAAGGTATTTACTAAGGAAAGTCAAGAGGAAATTTTAGATTTTATAAATTCGTTTGATATAAATGATGGTTTTATCATGCTCGCGCCCTTTGGTGATGGTGAGGACTTGTGTCTTTTGAAGGAGAAAATTATCCTTAAGGACTTAGACTCATTTACTTACAAAAGTCTTGGTAGGATTTTTGAAGGTAATAAAGAAGCCTTACCTGCTACAGTTAGGGCTGTCGTAAATTTTATGGATAGTGAGCAAGTTGACTATAGGGGTAAAAATATAGTTATAGCTAACAATACCAATATTATAGGTAGGCCACTTGCCATGTATTTGGCTTCCAAAAGAGCTAGCGTAACAATTATAAACAGTGTGACAAAAAATCCTAAAGACTATATTAGAAATGCCGATATATTTATATCTGCTATAGGAAAAGCTGAATATTACGATAGGTCTTTTTTTAGCAAGGGCACTTTGATAATTGATGTGGGAACTTCTTACAAAAATGGTAAGATAATAGGTGATATAAATATTGATTCGATTTCGGACCTTGATGTTAAATACTTAGGAAGCAAAAATGGTATTGGATCGATTACAACAATAACTTTAGTGGAAGGACTTATGCATTAATGCCTATAGTAAATAATGACCAAGAATTAAAAAGATATAATGATTTTGTAAGAAATTCTGAATTTTCAAGACCAATGCAAGATACTAATTGGTCACAAATAAAAAATAATTGGACTCATGATTATGTTTATATAGAAGAAAACAAACAAATAATAGCTGCAATGTCTGTGATAGGTATCAAGAATACCAATGGCAAACATTTTTTATACGCTCCAAGGGGACCTGTATGTGACTTTAGAGATATAAAGCTTGTTGAGGCTTTAATCAAGGAAGCTGAACCACTTAAGGATAAGTATGGTGCCTTTCTTCTAAGGATGGACCCAGAGCTTAATTTTGATGAGAAATTAGTTTATGATTATAGGAAAATGGGTTACGATTTTAGGTCGGTAGGAATAGATACACATTCTTTTACTCAGCCTAGGTATAATATGATAATTGATATAACAAGCCATGATGAAGAAGCGATTTTTGAAAGTTTTTCATCAAAAGGCAGGTATAATGTCAGAAAATCTATTAGAGCTGGAATTGAAACTATTTGTAAAACAGATGATGAAAGTCTAGATATTTTTTATGACCTTACAAAAATCATGGCTGAAAGGCAAGGTATAGGCCATAGACCAAAGGATTATTATCAAAGACTAATAGATTACTTAGGTGGTCAAATATTTGTATCTTATTTTGAAGATAAACCACTATCAGCATCATTATTAATCCCGTATGGTAATAAAGTATATTATCTATATGCTGCAAGCTCAAATGAAATGAGAAATAAAATGCCAAATTATAATATGATTTGGGAAGAAATAAAGTGGGCAGTCAAGAATGGTTTTGATTATCTGGACCTAGGGGGCACTTTTAGTCTTGATACAAATGATGGCCTATATAGGTTTAAACAATCATTCTGCTATCCAGACAAGTATTCAAACTTCATAGGTGAGTTGGATGTAGTCTATGATAGGGAAAAATACGAAGAATTTTTGATTACAAAATAAATATCATTTAAAAAAAGCAAAAATCCCCCCATGTGGAGGGATTTTTCATATCCATTTTATCTATCAAGGTCCCTAGCAATTTTTATTGCTTCCTCATACTCAGGAAGGTCTGTATTTTGCTCTAAATATTGAACGTACTTGATAGTATTATCCTTATCAACAACGAAAACTGAGCGGTTCAATAGTTTTAATTCTTCAATAAGTGTTCCATATTTACTAGAGAAATCTCTTTGGTTATAGTCAGAAACAAACTTTATTTTATCAGTTTTCTTATTAGCCTTAAACCTAAGTTGGGCAAAGGGAAGATCGTTTGATACTGTGACAACAACTACATTATCTGAAAATGAATCAGTAGCTTTTTGAAACATCTTTGTTTGTAGTTCACAAACATCAGTATCTAGAGAAGGTACTACAGACAATATTTTAATCTTATTTTCTTCTTCATCATAAAAATTATATGGTGTTAAATCCATTTTATCAGCTTTAAAGTCAGGTGCCTTATCGCCAAGTCTTAATTCATTACCAAGAACGGTAATATCAACAGTTCCAAATTTTCCTTTTCTTGCCATTATAATCTCCTTACTTCTCCTTCAATTATCTCTTCATATTATTCTATTACAAAAATTACATTTAATCAATTAAAATCTAAAAATATTTAATTTAATAGATATTGTAAATAAGGCAAGGATGAGGTATAATTAGCAAGTATGAATAAATAAGGAGGCAAAATGGCTAAAATAGTTTTACAAGCAGAAAAAAGAGAAGCTACTGGTAAAAATCAAGTTAAAAAAATTAGAAAAAATGAACTTATTCCAGGAGTTATCTATGCTAAAAATCAAGAAAATGTAAATGTTCAATTTACAGCTAGAGATTTTGAAAAAGTACTTAGACAAGCTGGAACATCTACTATTATTACATTAGATATCAACGGTGAAGGCAAGGAAGTTCTTATAAAGGAATTCGCTAGTCATCCATATAAAAACCAATTTTTACATGTTGATTTCCAAGCAATCGATCAAAATCAAGCAATCAGAGTTACTGTACCAGTAGTTCTACTTAACAGAGATGATATGAATGAAGTTAATGGAGTACTAGTACAAAATCTTGAAAATGTAGAAGTAGAATGTCTACCAAAATACATCCCACAAACAGCTGAAATTGATGTTAAAGAGTTACAAATCGGTGATAATAAAACTGTAGCAGATCTTGACATAGCATCAAACGAAAACATCACAATACTTGTAGAAGAAGATGAAGTTGTTTGCTCATTACAAGAAGTTTCTGAAGAAGTAGTTGTTGATGAAGATGCTGAAGCAGCAAGTGCAGCAGATGTACCAACAGTTAACGAAACTGAAGCAGACGAAGAAGACGCAGAATAATATTTAAAGCCATTGGTCTTATATGAGGACAATGGTTTTTTTATTGCTTATTTTAAACTTACTAATAGCTAGACTTAATTTGCAACTTTATAGTATAATGATATTATGAATGGAAAATTTATAGTTTTTGAAGGACCAGATGGGTCTGGAAAAACCACAATAATAAAAAAAGTTAAAGAGTTACTAGAAAATAAAGATTATTCAATTTCTTATTATAGGGAGCCGGGTGGCACATCCATTTCAGAAAAGATAAGGTCTATAATAATAGATAACGATAATTACATGATGGATGCCAAGACAGAAGCGCTTTTGTTTGCATCATCTAGGGCCCAACTTGTAGCAGAAAAAATAACCCCAGACCTTAAGGAAGGCAAGATTGTTATTTGCGATAGGTTTGTGATGTCATCTCTTTTATACCAAGGTCTAGGCAGAGCCTTGGGAGTTGACAATATCAAAACAATAAATGATTTTGCTACAGGCGGACTTAAACCCGATTTGACTTTATTTTTTAATATAGATTATAAAACAGCACTTGAGAGGAAAAGAGCCAATTTTTTACCAGATAGGTTAGAAAATGAAGATTTTTCTTTTCATAAAACTATATTTGATGGCTATATGAAGATGGCAGATCTTTATAAAGACGAAATCAAAAAGGTAGATGCAAGAAAATCTATAGAAGATTTGACAGAAGATGTAATAAACATTATATACCAATTATTGGAGGATTGAGATGAAGTTATTGGTTGCTATAGTACAAGATGCAGATGTGAATTTTTTAATTGATGCTCTTACTGAAGAAGGGTACAGGATAACCAAGTTATCTACCTCAGGTGGTTTCTTAAAGAAGGGAAACACTACACTTTTGATAGGTGTTGAAGAAGCTAAACTTGATGATGCTCTAGCCTTAATTGAAAAAAATTGTAAGAAGAGAAATACAACCACAACAATTATAAATCCAACTGGCGAAAGTTCGCTAATAAGCTCAACAGTACCTATAGAAATAAGTGTGGGTGGGGCTACTATTTTTATAATTGATGTAGAACGATATATACAACTATGAGTATATTAGATAATCAGCTAAAAAATAATAGCTTATCTAATGCTTATATAATTGAAGGAGAGGACCTAGCTTATAA
Source organism: Anaerococcus lactolyticus S7-1-13 (assembly GCF_000758765.1). Taxonomy (NCBI): domain Bacteria; kingdom Bacillati; phylum Bacillota; class Tissierellia; order Tissierellales; family Peptoniphilaceae; genus Anaerococcus; species Anaerococcus lactolyticus. The sequence continues at coordinate 39,244 of NZ_JRMW01000041.1, read as the reverse complement.
CCTCGAATATGCAAAAGACTTTGCGAAGAAAGTATTTGCATCTTATGGATTTACAGGAAACATAGATATAAATCCAGATTTAGAAATAATAGATAAGGATATAATCGACATCGGCACTATTAGAAGTCTTATCAAAGACATGGTAATAAGACCGATTAATAATAAAATTAAAATCTATATTATTCAAAATGCTCAAAATTTAAGGCAAGAAGCGTCCAATGCTATGCTAAAAAGCCTTGAAGAATTAAAATCCTATAGTCTTATAATCTTTACTGTCGATAATAGGGGGAAGATCATCCCAACTATAAGGTCAAGATGTCAGCTTATTTCACTAAACACAGTAAATACAAACCTTAATGTTGATATGGACAGGTTGTCTGAAATTTTCGCCAAAGTTTATGACGGTGACTTATCTACCTTTTATAAGGAGAGGGATTTTTTGCTAAATTTTAAGGAAGACAAGGCTAGTTTTATGGAGGCTTTGATAAAAATATTGTCAGACATCGTTGATAATAAATATTTAGCTAAGATTGGTAATTCGACTTATGCTTACAATATTGAAAGCCTTAGCAAGTTAGACCTGACTAAAATTGAGAAGCTCCTAGCAAAATTTGAACAGATATATGGGTCTTTCAAGAATAATGTAAATTTCGAATTGAGTGTTGATAATATATTTTTGAACATATATAGAGAAGGTAGGCATAGTTAATGAACGTTGTTGGAATAAGATTTAAAGGGGCGGGCAAGATTTATTATTTTTCCGCCAACAATTTAATTCTGAATTTTAAGGATAGGGTGATAGTTGAAAGCTCAAACGGTTTGGAGCTAGCAGAAGTAGCCCTTGCTAATATAGAAATAGATGAAAAAAAGTTTGATAAAACTCTTTCACCAGTTATAAGAAAGGCTACAGAAATAGATTTAGAAACATACAGGCTAAATTTAGAAGATGCGAATGAAGCGATAAAAATTGCCCAAGAGAAAGCCTATTCGTATAAATTACAAATGAAAATAGTTGACAGTGAATATAGTTTTGATAGGTCAAAGATCACTTTTTATTTCACTGCTGATAATAGGGTTGATTTTAGGTCGCTTGTTAAGGACTTAGCCTCAATTTTTAAAAATAGGATAGAATTAAGACAAATTGGTGTTAGAGATCACGCAAAACTTAAAGGCTTTCATGGTACTTGCGGACAGAAGTCTTGTTGTTCTAGGTTTATGACAGACTTTTCGCCCTTATCAATAAAAATGGCAAAAGATCAAGGCATTACCTTGGATCCTGCAAAGATTTCTGGTGTTTGTGGAAGGCTTATGTGTTGCCTATCATTCGAAGAAGATAACTATCTTAGGGCCAAAAAATATATGCCAAAACCTGGAACGAGAGTGGAAACTGTAGATGGGGTAGGAATCGTACTTACAAATGATTTTGTAAAAGAAGCCTGCAAGGTAAGAGTTAAGACAGAAGATGATGTAGAGATTGAGGAATACTATAAGGCATCTGACTTGGTCAAATGTAATTGATAATCATTATTAATTTGTATAAATAATCATTATTTGCCATAATTAAGTATAAAACTATAAAAATGTTTGACAAAAGCTGTATATAGTTGTATACTTATCATATAACAATTATAGGAGGAAATTATGGCATATAAAATAGATGAAAATACATGTATTTCTTGTGGTTCATGCGAAGGTGAATGCCCAGTTGGAGCAATCTCACAAGGTGATGCAGCTTATGAAATAGATGCTAATGCTTGTATAGATTGTGGTTCATGCTCAGCAGTTTGCCCAGTAGAAGCAATAGACCAAGAATAATTTAATTACATAAAGACAAAGGCTCCTTCGGGAGTCTTTTTATTTTCAAAATTTGCTAGATTTAGAAAAAGAAAATCTAACTGGTAAAGAAAATGAACAATTGATTTAGATAGAATAAAAGTTACCCACAGGGATTATCCACTAAGGTTAGGGTTAAGGTGTCGCCTATATTGATATAGGTTATAAAATATGAAGAAAATTTTCTTTTAGTGAAAGTCAAGCTATTAATAATAAATTTATTTTAAAGACTTAATGATTAAACCAATTAATATTGAAAAAATATATAGGATTTATGTAAAAAAAATTTTGATTTTACAAAATATCTCTTAATCCATAGGCTGGGTTAAGAGTTTTTTCTTTTGGCTTAATAGTTAAAATATATTAAAATAATATTGTTAAAATCAAGGAATTTGATATAATTATATAATGGAGATGTTATGGAGATAGAAATATTAATAAATCAAATTTACAATTTAATATTAAATTACCCAATCATAGGTTATGCTATAGCAGTTTTTGTGGTTTTATTTTTATTTTTTATTATCTCAAAAACTTTTAGGAAGTCAGGATTATTTTTATTAGCAACTACCTTTCTTATCGATTATACAATAAAATCTCTACCGTTTGGGATTTATGACCAGTTTCCTTTAGCTTATAAGCTGATAACAGGCCTTTATATTGTTGGCTTTATTAATTTTTTAATTAGGGTTACACTTATGCTTGTTAAGCTTAGTAAAAAATATGATGATGAAGAACAGTCAAGCCTTAAAAATTTTATGACTTTCACAGGTATTCGTCCATTTTTTATTATGCTAATCATAAATGTTATTAACTTTAATTCTTTTATACCAAAAAATATTGTATCGCTCTTCACAAGCCTTTCATTCTTATATATGGCATTTAGGACGCTTTATTCTACCTACCTATACTTGAGCGAAAAGGAGAGTCTGAGAATTAATGATAATATGGATTTTGAAGATATTAAGGCCTACCTTTATGATTCTGATGATAAGACTAGCATTAATCATGGAAGGATATTAAGAAAAAATATAAAAAATCATGGAGAGTCTAATAATATTAGCAAGAATCACGAGCCTTCTAATAAAAAAGTAATCAATCCGATATCTATTTCAGATATTAATAAAGATGTTAAAAATATTAAAATGCTTAAGAATATTGAGAAAGACTTGACTGATAAAGACGTAATCAAGCTGGTTGAGGAGTCAAATCCAAATATTACTAAGATTGCTTTAATCAATTTGAAGACAGGAGATGAGCATTCTTATACAAGTAAGAAGGCGAATTTTCATGTTAATGAGGACCACGATTATAAAATCACCTTAAGTTTTGACGATTACAATGATTACGACTATGGTAGGTTTATGGATCTTTTGATTGCATATGGAGTCGAAAGAGAAGTTTACAAGTTTGAACTTACTATTATATCAAGGCTTAATGAAGATTTTAAGCTAGTATTTTTTGACCCGAGCCAAATAGTAGATATGGAAAAAGAGGGCGCTAAAAGTCAAACTGGAAGAGAGATTTCTATGAATTTTCCTAGATATAAGATTAATTTTATCAAGGGGAATTACTAGATGATTGATAAACGAAATTTTAAATATGTTTGGCAGACTAGCCGAGAACATTTTACAAGTGAAGATTTAAAAATTATAGCCTGTGGGGCTATGTTTCTAAGCCACCTTGCCCAGTCAGGTTTTCTTTATGGATTTGACTGTGTAAAATTAGCTGACCTTTTTACTCTCATAGGCCGTATATCCATGCCACTTTTTTGTTTTATGGTAGTTCAAGGAATTATTCTAAGTGAAAATAAAGAAAAATATTTAAAGAGACTTTTAATTTTTGCTTTGATTTCAGAAATTCCCTTTGACTTGGCTTTTGAGGATAGCTTTTTTAATATTTATAGTCAAAATGTTTTTTTCTCCCTATTTTTAGGAGCCCTTATGGTATATATTTGGGAGATGATACAAAGTAGCCACATCAATAATACTTTGAAATTGTGTGGTGGTATTATAATATTTTTAGCTATATCTTTTATTGCGAGATTGTTTATGACTGACTATGATGCATATGCGATTTTCGCCATTGCTTTACTTTATTTTGCCAAAGATAACAGGCTATTAACAGGTCTAGCTATTCTTATTGGATTTGCTTTTGAGGCAAACTTTACAGGCATGGAGCTTACAATACCTTATATTGTCTACCTATCAATACCCCTTATTCTTTTATATAATGGCAAAAGAGGTAGCTATAATAGGTGGTATTTTTATGGATTTTATCCGGCTCACTTAATAGTTATTTACTTATTGAAAGTTATTTTATTTTAAGGAAATTATGAAAATTATAGAAATTTTATCAAAAGAATTAAATATTAATGAAGAAAGAATCAAAAATGTAATTAAACTCCTGGATGAAGGCTCAACTGTTGCCTTTATAGCAAGATATAGGAAGGAAGTTACAGGAAATCTAACCGATGTTGAGATAAGAGAAATTGAAAAAAATCTTAGTAGACTTCGTAATATAGAAAAAAGACAAGAAGAAATTATAAAACTGATTGACGAAAAGGGCCAATTGACAGATGAACTAAGGGAAAAAATCCTTGCTAGTAATTCTCTTACCATCCTTGAGGATATTTATGCTCCATACAAGTCTAGGAGAAAGACTAGGGCAGATATAGCAAGGGAATTAGGGTTGGAAGAATTTTTAAACAAACTTCTTACAGAAATATCTAGTGAAGATGAAGCCCTACAAGCTGCTACATCCTACATAAAAGAAGGCCTTGATGATGAGAAAGACGTGATAGCTAGATCTCTTGATATCCTTGCTGAAGATATTGCAAATACAATTGATGTAAGAAATATTATTAGGCGTGATGGTTTATTAAGAGCATCTTTGATAACAAGCCTTAAGGCAGAAGAGGATAGCTTATACGAATCCTACCATGATTTTTCTAAGAAACTTAAAGACCTTAAGTCCTTCCAGATTCTAGCTATAAATAGGGCCGAAAAGGAAGATGTACTTAATGTCAAAATAGAATTTTCAGACGCCTACAACAAAAGCTTAATTTACAAGCTTGTTAGCCAAGATAGGGACTTTAATCCTTATCAAAAAGAACTTGTTGAACTTACAATAGATGATGCTTATAAGAGACTCATGGTTCCATCAATTACGACAGAGCTTCGCAATAAACTTACAGAAGAAGCTAGTGATGAGTCGATAAGAGTTTTTGGAAACAACTTAAAACCTTACTTGCTCCAAAGACCGTTAAAGGGTCAGGTAGTTATGGGCCTTGACCCAGGTTTTAGGACAGGTTGTAAGGTGGCAGTTGTAGATAAAAACGGAAAATACTTAGACCAAGCAGTAATATATCCTGTAGAACCCCACAAAAAAGAAAAGGAAGCTATAGCAACACTAAAAGCATTGATAAAAAAATACGGTGTAACCTTGATTGCTTTAGGAAATGCAACAGCTTCTAGAGAAACAGAGCTTGTAGTTGATAAGCTAATTAAGGAAGTTGATGGAGTTTCTTATGCCATAGTTAATGAGGCTGGTGCTAGTGTATATTCTGCATCAAGTTTGGGTGAAGAAGAATTTCCAGATCTTGATGTAACAATTAGAGGGGCAATTTCAATGGCAAGGCGCCTGCAAGATCCTATGGCTGAACTTGTAAAAATTGAGCCAAAACACATAGGCGTTGGTCAATATCAACACGATCTTGATAGCAAGAAGCTTGACGAAGAGCTTTCTAAGGTTGTAGAAGATGCTGTAAATGAAGTAGGTGTTGCAATAAACAATGCTTCTTATAAACTTCTATCATATGTATCAGGTCTTAATCAAAATCTTGCTAAAAGAATCGAAGAAGATTTCAAAGAAGGCAAATTAGTATATAGGAAGGACTTGTTAGATGTTAAGGGCCTTGGCAAAAAAACCTACGAACTTGCAGCAGGATTTCTAAGGTTTCCATCATCGCCCGAAATCTTAGACAATACAGCGGTCCATCCTGAGTCCTATAAGATAGCAAAAAAGATTCAAGATTTGGATTTGGATAAAATAGATATAGAAAAAGTTGCGGAAGAATTAGAAGTAGGAATCCCTACCTTAAAGGATATAATTGCTGAGTTAAAAAAACCAGGACGTGATCCTAGAGAAGATAACCCAGAAGTCCTAACCAAGAAAGAAATAATGGGTATTGACGACCTAAAAGTAGGAATGGTCCTTAAGGGCAAGGTCAGAAATATAACTGATTTTGGTGCCTTCGTGGATATTGGTGTTGGAATAGACGGCTTGGTCCACGTATCAGAAATTTCTGATAAGTTTGTAAAAAATCCACACGATGAATTAACAAATTCACAGGTGGTAAGTGTTAGAATTATAGAAATAGATAAGAAGAAAGAAAGAATTGGTCTTTCAATGAGGAGTGAAAACTAATGAGATTATCGAACTATTATATGCCAACCCTAAGAGAAGATCCGGTTGATGCAGAAACAGCTAGTCACAAATTACTTGTAAGAGGTGCTTTTATTAGACAACAAGCATCTGGTATTTATTCATTTTTGCCACTTGGCAAAAAAGTTTTAAATAAAATCGAAGCTATTGTAAGAGATGCTATGGATAGCTATGGGGCTATTGAAGTTGCTACTTCAATCCTTCAACCAAGACAAATCTGGGATAAGTCAACCAGATGGGAGACTTTTGGACCTGAAATGTTTAAATTAAAGGATAGGCACGAAAGAGAATATGCCCTTGGACCAACAGCAGAAGAAGCTTTCGTAGACTTAATAAAAGATGAATTAAATTCTTATAAACAACTACCAGTAAATCTTTACCAAATAGTAGATAAGTTTAGGGACGAAAAGAGACCAAGGTTTGGTATAAATAGGTCTAGGGATTTCTTGATGAAAGATGCCTACACCTTTGATGAAGACCAAGCAGGTCTTGAGAAAGCCTATATGAATATGTGGGAATCTTATGAGTATGCCTTTGATAAGATGAAACTTGACTATAAAATTGTTGAAGGTGATACAGGTGCTATGGGTGGTCATAAATCTCACGAATTTATTGCCCTTTCAGAATCTGGTGAGGGAGTAATTCTTTATACAGAAAATAGTAATTCTGCCTACACAGACGAAAAAGCAAGGTCTTTCATAAGCCCACTTGAAGAAGAATTAAAAAATATCGAACTTGTAGAAACTACAGATAAAAAAACCATAGAAGATGTATCAACATTTTTAAATACCGAGGCTAAAAGATGTGCTAAGGCAATTGACCTTATTGTGCAAGGCGAGCCAGTATTTGTATTTATTCCAGGTGATAGGGAACTAAATATGGCAAAGCTTATATCTTATCTACAAGTCCCAGAGCACGAAATTGAAATGTCTGATGATGAGACAATTGAAAAACATACTAAGGCACCAGCTGGTTATACTGGACCAATCGGTATAGAAGATGCTAGGGTAATAGTAGACGAGTCACTAACAAAGATAAATAACCTGGTAGTGGGCGCCAACAAGCCTGGCTATCATTATATAAATGCAAATTATGGCAGAGACTTTGAAGGAGAAATAGCCGAAGATTTAATCTTAGCCAAAGAGGGCGACCAAGCTTTTGATGGGTCAGGAACTTATAAATCTGCAAGAGGTATTGAAGTAGGAAATATTTTCCAACTTGGAACTAAATACTCAAAAGCCTTAGATGCAACTTTCTTAGACCAAAACGGTGTTTCTAAATACTTTGAAATGGGTTCTTATGGTATAGGTATTTCAAGGTCAATATCAGCTATTGTAGAGCAATATCATGATGATAAAGGCATTATCTGGCCAACAAGTGTCGCTCCATTTGAAGTCATTATTACCTTAATTAAGCCAAATGACGAAGATCAAGCTAAGCTTGCAGAGGATATTTACAAAAAGTTAAAGGCAAGAAGAATAGATGTTGTTCTTGATGATAGGAAAGAGCGTCCAGGCGTTAAATTTAATGATAGGGATCTAATTGGTATTCCATATAGGATTACAGTTGGAAAAGATGCCAAGGATTCAATAGTAGAATATTCAACCAGGGCAGAAATGGAAAATAAAAATATAGATGCAAATGAAGCTATCAACCTAGTTTGCGAAAATATCCAAAAAGATTTGGAAGATTAAGCCCTGAATGGGTATGATATAGAGTATAGAATTAAATAGGGCACTGCCCGGAGGAGATAATATGTTAGTTAATGCAAAAGAAATGTTAGACCTAGCCTATGAAAATGGCTATGCAATTGGACACTTTAACACCAACAACCTAGAATGGACTAAGGCAATTCTACTTGCTGCTGAAGCAAAAAAGACTGCTGTTATAATTTCATCAAGTGAAGGTGCAGCAAAATACATGGGTGGCTTCAAAACTGTTGCAAATCTTGTAAAGAATCTACATGACGCACTAGGAATCACTGTTCCAGTTGCAATTCACTTAGATCATGGTACTTATGAAGGTGCAAAGGCTTGTATCGAAGCAGGTTATACTTCTGTAATGTTTGATGGTTCTCATTTCCCAATCGAAGAAAACCTAGAAAAAACAAAAGAAATCGTAAGACTTGCTCATGAAAAAGGTATATCTGTTGAAGGTGAAGTTGGTGGCATCGGTGGAGAAGAAGACGGTGTAGCATCTGCTGGTGAACTTGCAGACGTTGAAGAATGTAAAAATCTTGCAGCTTGTGGAATTGACTTCCTAGCAGCAGGTATTGGTAACATCCACGGTGTATATCCAGCTGATTGGCAAGGTCTAAACTTTGATAGACTAAAAGAAATTTCTGAAGCAGTAAAAATGCCATTAGTACTCCATGGTGGTACAGGTATTCCTGATGATCAAATCAAGAAAGCTATCAGCCTAGGCGTTTCTAAAATTAACGTAAATACAGAATGCCAAATCGCTTTTGCTAAGGCAACCAGAGAATATATTGAAGAAGGAAAAGACCAACAAGGCAAGGGCTTTGACCCAAGAAAACTTCTTCTTCCAGGAACAAATGCAGTTCAAGCTTTAGTAGAAGAGAAGATGGACATGTTCGGTTGCGAAAATAGCGCTAAATAATAAAGATTTAATTGGGGGCTTAAGGGCCCCTTTATTGTACAAAAATATGGATAATTTAAAAGATAAAAAATTAGTCGACTTAAGAGAAATTGCTAAAAATCTTGGGATAGATTCTATTAGCAAATATAGAAAAGACGAATTAATAAAACTTATAGAAGAAGAAGAAAAAAACAAGGACGAAGAAAGCAAAGAAGCTAGAGAAAATGATCTTGGTGCAAAATTTGATTGTGATGGAATTCTTGAAATCCTACCAGATGGCTTTGGTTTTTTGAGAACTCAACTTTATGAATCAGGTGATGATGATATTTATGTACCACCTAAGCAAATAAAAATGTTTAGGTTAAAAACTGGAGATTTTATTGAAGGAATAGCCAGAGAAAAACACGACAAGGATAAATTTTCTCCTCTTATTTTTGTATCAACTGTAAATGGAATTAAGCCAGCAGATGCGTTCAATAGGGACTTGTTTGAAGATTTGACACCTATTTATCCAAATGAAAGGATAAATGTTGAAACTGACCCTAAAAATATTTCGGGAAGGATTATCGATGTAATAAGCCCTATAGGTCGTGGTCAAAGGGGGCTGATTGTATCTCAACCTAAGGCAGGAAAGACAACTTTGATTAAGGATATAGAAAGGTCACTTGAAAAAAATTATGATGACCTAAAGATAATTGTCCTTTTAATAGATGAAAGACCGGAAGAAGTAACAGATTTTATTAGATTTGTAAATGAATATAGGGATCCGGAAAATGTTTTAATGCGCACAGAAGTTGCCGCATCAACCTTTGATATGCCACCACAAAACCATATTGACATTGCTGAAATGGTTCTTGAAAGAGCCAAGAGATTTGTAGAAGAGAAAAAAGACGTGGTAATACTTTTGGATTCTCTAACAAGACTTGCAAGGGCCTACAATATTATGACTCCTCAATCAGGCAGGACCCTTTCAGGTGGTCTTGACCCACTCGCCCTAGTTGGACCTAAACAATTTTTTGGCGCAGCAAGAAATATTGAAAATGGCGGATCACTTACAATACTTGCCACAGCCCTAGTCGACACAGGCTCAAGGATGGATGATATGATATTTGAGGAATTTAAGGGAACTGGAAACATGGAAGTTCACCTTGATAGACGTCTATCAAACAGGAGAATTTTCCCAGCAATCAATATCGAAAAGTCATCTACAAGACGTGATGACCTTCTTCTTTCTAACGAAGAGATGGAAGCAGTTTATAAACTTAGGAAATCGGAGTTAAACAACACCGAGTCAATAGTTGAGCTTATAGATTGGATGAAAAGGACTAAGTCTAATAAACAATTTGTAGAACTTATAAATTCATCACTTAAATAACTTGATTTTAATATCACAGCTGGTATAATTTATATTGCTTATTGAAATGGAAAATAGAGGTGAATTATGAATAAAGAATTACATCCAGAATATCACCAAGCCAAAGTAACTTGCATGTCTTGCGGCAACGAGTTTACTGTAGGTTCAACAGAAGAAGAAATCAAAGTAGAAGTTTGCAATAATTGTCACCCATTCTACTCTGGTAAACAAAGAACTGCTGAACGTGGTGGTAAGGTAGAAAGATTTAACAAGAAATACGGTAGAAAATAATAGTATTAAAGATAATAAGGTAAGGCAACTTACCTTATTTTTGTGTAAAATAATGAAAATATCAGACTTTTTAAAAATAGATTATGATACAAGCCTTATAGCCCTTACTTATATTTTGGGCAAGAGCAAGTCTTATATTCTGATGAATCAAAATTTAGAATTAAATAGCGAGCAAAATCAGCGATTAAATGATATAATAAATAAGAGAAAGGTCTCTTATCCACTCCAGTATGCAATAGGCCAGTGGGAGTTTTATGATCTTAGATTGAAGGTGGACGAAAGAGCCTTGATACCAAGATTTGAGACAGAGATTATCGTTGATTACCTAATAAAATCTCCGATGAAAAAGGAAAAGATTTTAGATATAGGCACTGGCACAGGTGCCATCGCCTTAGCCTTGGCAAAAAATATTGAAAATTCTTTTGTTATTGGCTCTGATATTGAAGATAGGGCCCTAAGTCTTGCAAGGGAAAATAAAGTTTTTACAGGAATAAAAAATGTCGATTTTATAAAATCTGACTTGTTTAAAGATATAAGTGGAACTTATGATTTGATTATTTCAAATCCGCCTTATATTGATAAAAAAGATTATGAAGCTCTCGCAAAAGAACTATACTTTGAGCCTAAATCAGCTCTTTACGGGGGCGAAGATGGTTTGGATTTTTATAGGGAAATTATAAAAAATGCAAGTGCCTATCTTTGTGAAGAAGGTCATCTTGTTTTCGAGATAGGTTACAATCAAAAAGATATATTAAATAAGCTTCTAGTAAACCAAGGCTTTGTGAATATAGAAAATATAAAAGATTTTAATGATTTTGATAGGTTTATTATTGCACAGAAAGGATAAATTATGTTTGAAAATTTAGAACATGTTAGAGAAAATTACAAACAGTTAGAAGCGAAACTCGCTGACCCAGCAGTTTTAGCTGACATGGATCAGTTTAGGAAGGTGTCTAAGGAATATAATTCCTTAAAACCTGTCGTTGAGAAATATGAAGAAATAAAAAATGCTGAAGATACTATAGCTGAAAACCAAGAGCTCATAAATGAAGCTGATGATCAAGATATGATCCAAATGCTAAAAGATGAGATTGAGGAAAATAAGGATAAATTAGAAGTGTTGAAGGATGAAATGCAAATTCTTCTTATCCCAAAAGACCCTAATGATGAAAAAGACGTTATCGTTGAAATTAGACCAGGAGCTGGTGGAGATGAGGCAGGTCTTTTTGCAGGTGATCTTTATAGGATGTATAACATGTATGCTGATAAGGCTGGCTTTAAGACAGAAGAAATAGAAGTTAATACCCAAGGTGTTGGTGGTATAAAAGATGCTACCTTTGTTGTAAGAGGCGAAGGCGCTTATTCTAAATTAAAGTATGAATCTGGTGTGCATAGGGTTCAGAGGGTGCCTGAGACAGAGTCTGGTGGAAGAATCCATACATCAACTGCAACTGTTGCAGTTCTACCAGAAGTTGATGAAGTTGAGCTTCACATAGATCCTAATGATATAAGGACAGATGTTTATAGGTCTTCAGGTAATGGTGGTCAGTCTGTAAATACCACAGACTCAGCAGTAAGACTTACTCACATCCCTACAGGCCTTGTAGTAGCTATCCAAGATGAAAAAAGTCAGATAAAAAATAAGGAAAAGGCTATGAGAGTTCTTAGGGCAAGGCTATATGAACTTGAAGAGCAAAAGAGAAATAAGGAAATAGCTGACAACAGAAAGAGCCAAGTTGGAACTGGTGATAGGTCTGAAAGAATTAGGACCTACAACTTCCCACAAGGAAGAATTACCGACCATAGAATCAATAAAACAATTTACCAGCTAGATGATTTTCTAAATGGAGATATAGAAGATATGATTAATTCTCTAATAGCGGAAGATCAAACAAGAAAACTTGAAAAAGTAGGCAAGGAAGAATAATTGTTTAATTTTTTAGCAAAAAAATTTGTAAAAGATTATAAAAATATTGATAATCCTGATGTTAGACTCAATTTAATAAGTCTATCTTCTATCATGGGGATAGGTATGAATATTCTCCTATTCTTATCGAAAATATTTTTGGGAATATATACTAGGTCCACAGCGATTTTAAATGATGCCTTTAACAACCTTTCAGATTCGGTCGTGTCAATCATGTCCCTATTTGGTGCTAGTTTTTCAAAAAAACCAGCAGACGAGGAACATCCTTTCGGTCACGGAAGAGTTGAATATATAATGGCGCTTTTAGTATCTATAGTGATTATATATGTAGGTATAAATTTATTTATTAATTCTGCAAAAAGTTTTAATGACCCAAATCCTAATGGACTTAGTCTTTTATCTTTTGTCATACTTTTCGCTGGCATATTGCTTAAGGTATATATTTATCTTTTAAACACAAAACTCTACAGAGATTTAGAATCAGATTTAAATTTGGGGGTTTTGCTTGACGCAAGAAATGATATAATTTCTACTACTGCTATTATATTAGGTGTTTTCTTGCAAAGGTATGTTAATTTCAACCTAGATGCAGCTATGGGGGTTGTTGTAGCATTTTTCGTAACCAAACCTGGCATAGATTTATTTAACGAAACTGTTAGATACCTTCTGGGAGAAAGAATTGATGAAGAGATAGAAAAGAAAATTTCAGAGATTCTCTTAAGTGGAGATTATATAATAGGTTTCCACCACCTAGATATTCACCAATATGGTAAGGGGCATATAGCTGGGTCTTGCCATGTAGAAGTTCCAGGTAACCTTACAGTTGCAGAGCTTCATAAAGAAATAGACCGTATAGAAAAAAAGATTAGGAAAGAAACTGGTGTTATCCTCACCCTTCATGCAGATCCAACATACAATATAGTAGATTAAGAAGGTTAAATGAAAACTGAAATTTTAAAAATTGACAGAGAAAATATTGATACAGATGCTATAAAAAAAGCTGCAAATTTTATAAAAAGTGGCCAGCTTGTTGCCTTTCCAACAGAAACAGTCTATGGGTTAGGTGCAGATGGACTAAATGATGAAGCTTGTCGAAAAATCTTTAAAGCTAAGGGGAGACCTATCGATAATCCTCTAATCTTACATATTTCCCATATATCTATGTTAGATAATTTAGTAGAGGAAATTACCGATAAACATAGGAAATTATTTGAACTTTGGCCAGGACCAATGACTTTGATTTTCAAAAAATCGGATTTGATTCCAGATGCAGTAACAGCTGGAGGAGATACTGTGGCAATAAGGTTTCCATCGGATCAAATAGCAAGAGCTTTGATTACAGAAGCAGATACACCGATAGCAGCACCATCTGCTAATATTTCTGGGAGACCTTCGCCAACTAAGGCAAGAGATGTTTACCAGGACATGGATGGTATTATTCCAGTAATAATAGATGGTGGCGAATCAAATATAGGTATTGAATCAACTGTTATTGACTTATCAGGAGATGAACCTATAATCCTAAGACCGGGTTTTTATACCTATGAGTTTCTAAAAGATATACTCAGCGACATGAGGCTTGATGATAGTTTAGTTGATTCATCAAAAATCCCGAAATCGCCTGGACAAAAATACAAGCACTATGCGCCCAAGGCGAAACTTAGGGTTTTTATTGGAGAAGATGTACCTACACATTTACTAAGCGAGGCAGAAAAATATAAGTCTGATGGCAAAAAAGTCGGTATATTAGCATTTGAAGAAGATAAAGAGAAGTTTAATTCTTATCCTTATATTTCCTTGGGATCAAGAAAAGATTTATCAACTATGAGTCACGTTTTATTTTCATCTTTGAGGGAAATGGACAGACTCGGAGTTGATTTAATACTTGCAGAAGGTGTTAAGGAAAAACATTTGGGTAAGAGTATAATGAATAGGATGAAAAAAGCAGCAGCAAATGATGTAAATTTTATATAATAGGAGTAGATATGAAAAACGTAACAGTATTAGACCATCCAGTAATCAAACATAAAATTTCAATTCTTAGAGATAAAAACACGGGCTCAAATGAATTTAGGTCTTTGGTAACCGAAATAGCTATGATGCTTGCCTATGAAGCAACAAAAGACCTAGAACTTGAAGAATATGATGTAGAAACACCAGTTGCAAAGACAACAGGCTACAGGCTTACAGGTAAGAAGATTGGTATAGTTCCAATATTAAGAGCTGGTCTTGGCATGGTAGATGGTGTACTTGAAGTTTTGCCAGCAGCCAAAATTGGTCATATTGGTATGTATAGAAATGAAGAAACCCTTCAACCAGTAGAATATTATTGTAAACTTCCTAGTGATGTTGAAAATAGAGATATCCTAGTTGTTGATCCTATGCTTGCTACAGGTGGTTCTGCATGCGATGCTATAGATAGGTTAAAGGAATATGGATGCAAGTCTATAAAATTATTGTCAATTATAGCAGCTCCTGAAGCTTTTAAACTACTTGAAGAAAAGCACCCAGATGTTAAGATTTATATTTCTCAACTAGATGAAAGATTAAATGAGAATGGTTATATTGTTCCAGGCCTAGGAGATGCTGGCGATAGATTGTTTGGAACTAAGTAAGGAATAGAAATGGCGAAAAAAGAAATTTTAATTATTAAATCTAATGGACCTCTCA
The DNA here is from genome assembly GCF_000758765.1 of Anaerococcus lactolyticus S7-1-13. Taxonomy (NCBI): domain Bacteria; kingdom Bacillati; phylum Bacillota; class Tissierellia; order Tissierellales; family Peptoniphilaceae; genus Anaerococcus; species Anaerococcus lactolyticus. Next base: position 24,125 of record NZ_JRMW01000041.1, on the reverse strand, counting down.
AGGGTGAGGTGAGCATATCGGGTGCGAAAAATTCAGCACTTCCTATTCTTGCTGCCTGTGTTTTAGGTACAGAAGAGATAATATTAGATGGAGTTCCTGAGCTTAAGGACGTAGAAATAATGGTGGAAGTCTTAAAGCATTTAGGCAGTGAGGTTAAATACCTAGATCAAAACACTTTAAGTATTAATTCCGCAGGTATAAACACTTGTGAAACACCTTATGAACTAATGGATAAAATGAGAGCGTCCTTTGTAGTTATGGGTCCACTTTTATCAAGATTTCATGCTGCCCATACCAAGGCACCAGGAGGTTGTAATATTGGAAGCCGTCCAATCGACCTTCATTTAAAAGGCTTCGAAGCCCTAGGAGCAGTAAATACTGTAAATGATGATGAAATTGCCATCGTTGCAAAGAATGGTCTTGTAGGTACAGAGATATACTTAGATTTTCCATCTGTTGGTGCTACTCAAAATATAATGATGGCTGCTTGCCTAGCAAAGGGAAAGACAACCTTAGAAAATGCTGCAAAAGAACCAGAGATAGTCGATCTTGCATCTTTCCTTTCAAAGATGGGAGCAAATATTAAGGGTGCAGGAACATCTACAATTGTAATCGAAGGTGTAGAAAAACTTACTGGTACTCGCCACACTATTATTCCTGATAGGATAGAGGCAGCTACCTATATGACAGCTGCAGCTATGACTAGGGGAGATGTTCTAATAAATAATGTTATCGGTTCTCATATCAGACCTGTTATAGCAAAACTTGTAGAAATGGGTGTTGATGTAGAAGAAATTGAGGATGAGGATAAGATAATAGTCAAGGCTCCAAAAAGACTAAAGTCAACTAATATTCAAACTCTCCCATATCCAGGTTTTCCAACAGATGCTCAGGCGCAATTCATGGCTCTTATGACAGTCTGTGAGGGAGAAAGTAGGATTCAAGAAACTGTTTTTGAAAATAGGTTTATGCATGTTGAAGAACTTATGAAAATGGGAGCTGTAATAGCTACATCTGGTAATAGGGCAACTATAGCAGGTGTTAAACAACTTCATGGTGCAGATGTAAGAGCAACCGACCTTAGAGCTGGCGCTGCCCTTGTTATGGCAGGTCTTGTTGCTAAGGGTACAACAAGAGTCTTTGATATATATCACATAGATAGGGGATATTCAAACCTAGTTGATAAATTGACCAAGCTTGGTGCCGATATAAAGAGAGTAACGGTAGATTAATAATGAAATTAGAAGGCATAGTAACTAACATTAGGTATAGGAATGATAAGAGTGGATATAGCGTAATGACGCTTGAAACTCTTGATTCTGATATAACTATTGTTGGAATTATGCCCTTTTTTAATGAAGGCGACAGGATAGAAGTTGAAGGTGAATTTACCTACCATTATAAATATGGTGAGCAAATAAATGTAAAAAACGTTAGACTTAAAAAACCTTCCGACAAAGAATCTATAATAAAATATCTTTCTAGTGGTAATATCAGAGGGGTAGGCAAGAAGACGGCTGAGGCAATTTATGCTGTTTTTGGCAATGAGTCTTTAGATGTTTTATATAAAAATCCTGATAAACTTTTGAAGGTTGAGGGCATAGGTAGAAAGAAGTTAGGAGATATAAAATTATCTGCAGAAGAAACAAGAGATTCAAGGAGGAGTTTGGAATTTCTCCAAGGTCTTAGAATTTCTTATAACTTAGCGATGAAAATTTATAATAAGTATGGTGAAAATACAGTTGATATTGTTAAATCCAATCCTTATAAACTAATAGAAGATATTAAAGGAATCGGTTTTACAATGGCAGATAGTTTAGCTAGAAACATGCAAATGGAGATAAATTCTGCCTTTAGGATATCAGCTGGTCTTACTTATGTAATTGAAAACGAGGCCGATTTTAACGGTCACACTAGCCTTGAGATGTCATACCTCATTGATGAAGCATCTAAACTTTTAAAAGCTGATAAAAATTTAATAGAAGATCAAATCCAAGAAGATTTATTATCTGGAAAACTGGAACTTGTAGAAATTGAGGGCAAATCTTACGTTTATTCCAGAAGTCTTTACAAGGCTGAAAAATCTGTTGCAATGTCGCTTGCAAAAAAAATAAGTGAAGCTTATATTTTCGATGTAGAAATAAATGAAGATTTAAGGGCTTATTCTGATGAGCAAAAAGAAGCGATTGAAGGTGCTTTTGCCAATATGCTTTTAGTTATAACAGGAGGGCCAGGCACAGGTAAAACTACAATAATAAACGCTATTACAACTATCCTAGAAAAAAATGGTTTATCCTTTGCCCTAGCTGCACCAACAGGCAGGGCTGCTAAGCGTATGCAAGAAGCTACTGACAGCGAAGCTAACACTATCCATAGGCTAGTGGGTATTAGGCCAGATATGCCAATAGCTGAATATAATGAAGAAAATCCAATTGAAAAAGACTACATAATAGTAGATGAAATGAGCATGGTTGATATTTTCCTTATGAAAAATTTACTAGATGCTGTTGGAGAATCTACAGCTCTAATCTTAGTTGGAGATAGTGATCAGCTACCATCTGTGGGTCCTGGAAATGTTTTATCTGATATTCTAGATTCGCCTGCAAAATCAATTAGACTTAAAAAAATTTTTAGGCAGGCAGGAGAGTCAAATATTATAATAAATGCCCACAGGATAAACGAAGGCAAATACCCGGTATTGAATCAACCGAATAAGGATTTTTTCTTTATAGATACAAGTGGAGAAGACTTTAACAAAGATTTATTGGGTTTGATAAAGGATAGGTTGCCAAAATTTTATAAGTTTGACCCTGTAAAGGATATAGAAGTTCTTGCCTTATCAAGAAAGACAAGTTGGGGAGTAGATTCAATTAATAAATCTATCCAAGAAGTCATAAATAAAGAAAAATTATTTCTAAAGATAAACGACAGGCTCTTTAAACTTCATGATAAGGTTATGCAAATAAGAAATAACTATGATTTAAAGGCCGTAAACAACGTTGCAAATGATGATGGGGTTTATAATGGTGATATTGGTATCATAATTAATATTGATACAAATGAGGAGAGTATCAAGGTAGAATTTGATGATGGGAAAATAGTTAAGTACAAAAAAGAAGATGTAAAAGACTTAGATTTATCCTATGCTATCACGGTTCATAAGTCGCAAGGCTCTGAGTTTAAGTGTGTAATCATTCCAATGATGCAAGTTGCACCTATGCTATTAACCAGAAACCTACTTTACACTGCTGTGACTAGAGCAAAAAAGCTTGTTATTTTGCTAGGGGATAAGCGTAATATAAAAAAAATGGTTGACAACAATAGGTCAAATGACAGAAATTCAAATCTTTCTTATTGGATAAGTGAAATGGAGAAAATCCTTGCTGATTAATTATTTATTTTTAGATAAAAATACCTGCATCTTTTGCAAGAGCGAATACATCTATAAGTATGGACTTTGTAGGGATTGTTTTGATAAATTAGACTATGTAGATAATAAATTTCTAGTTGGAGATTATGATTGTTATTCTATTTACTTTTACAATGAATTTTTCAAAAGAGTTATCGGTCTTTATAAGTTTGAAAGAAAGACGGAATTTTCAAAATTATTCTCAAAGATGATTTACAACTATGGGATAGAGAAAAATATTTTTGATGTAGATTATATTTTGCCTGCTCCATCTTCAAGAAAAACTTTACTACATAGGGGATTTGACCATATTAGGATGATTACTGATGATTTTATCGAAAAAATAGGACCAGTTTATCTTGATGGATTTTCAAAAATTAAGGATACCAAGGCTCAGCATGATTTAGGTAAGGAAGATAGGTCTAAAAATCTAATAGGTGCTTTTAAATTGGACAAAGATCTGACTGGAAAATCGGTTTTGATAATAGATGATCTTGTTACGACTGGCAATACTTCATTAGAGATTATAAAAGTTTTAGAAAAAGCGAATGTAAAAGATATAAAGATCCTAACCCTAGCATCTGAAAGAAGGGTACTATAAAAGCCAAGAAATCATTTGATTTCCTGGCTTATTTTTATGCTTGACAGGCTTCATTTTCCTTCATAAATTCATATATTTTGATTGCAAGAGCCATTTCGATTCTTTTTCTAAATAGCTTGCATGAATAATCGTGGGTGTGGTTTAAATCGCCTGTAGCATTGTAGTTATTTGCTGCACAGCCTCCAGAACAGTACATGCTTGCCCAACATTCCCTACATTCTGATTTTGAATAGCAATTGCAGGTCTTAAATTGGTTTACAAGGTCTTTATTTTTCACTCCTTCAAAAATATTTCCTATTTTAAACTCATCGTTACCTACAAATTGGTGGCAAGGGTAGAGGTCTCCAGTTGGAGTTACTGCCATGTATTCTGTTCCTGACCCACAGCCTGATAGCCTCTTGTGGATGCAAGGACCATTTTCAAGGTCAATCATATAGTGGTAGAAGATAAATTTATCGTCTTTGTCTATTGCTTCCATCATCATATCTGCAAGTTTTTCGTATTGGTCAAAAAGAATAGGAAGATGTTCTTCCTTTAGGGCGTATTCATTATCAGAGCTGCCTACAACTGGCTCAAGCGAAGTACGTTTGAAACCAAGGTCTAGGTAGGTTTTGATATCTTCTGTAAAGTCTAAGTTGTTTGCTGTATAGGTACCTCTCATGTAGTATTCCTTATCGCCACGTTTTTCGACTAACTTTTGAAATTTTGGAACGATTAGGTCAAAAGAACCAGTACCTGCGAGAGTTTTTCTAAAGTGGTCGTGCTTATCTTTTCTGCCATCTAGGGATAATACAACATTTTTCATATTTTCATTCAAATAATCGATAGTATCGTCATTTAATAGGAGGCCATTTGTAGTTAGGGTGAAGTTAAAGTGTTTATTAAATTCTTCTTCCTTGCTTCTTGCGTAATCAACTGTATATTTTACAACGCCAAGATTCATTAAAGGTTCACCACCGAAAAAGTCAATGTCGAGGTTGTGATGTCTACCAGAATTTTCTAGTAAAAAGTCAATTGCTCTTTTGGCAACTTCCTTAGTCATGATTGCATCTGGTCCATGGTACTTTCCACCCTTGGCAAAACAGTAATCGCAAGTGAAGTTACAGGTGTGGGCAACATTTAGGCAAAGCGCCTTGATATTGGTTGGTCTTTTTGTAACATCTATAGCCAGGTCCTTAAAATTATCTTCGGTGAAAAGTTGACCTGTAGAAATTAAGTCACAAACCTCATCAAAAGCTGCCTTAAGCTCCTTATCGCCTAGGTTGTATTTATTTTTTATGTTGGTTTTAAGTTCTTCAATTTCTATATTCTTATAATTTTCAATAATATCGTAGGTAACGTCATCAACTAAGTGAACCGACCCACTGTATATGTCTAAAACAATATTAAAACCCTTAGCTTTATATTGGTGTATCATAAAATCTCCTTCATATGTAAAATCCTTAATATTATACTTATCTACTAGGATTATAAAAGTATTAAATAGAAAAAACTTACCTACATAAATGTAAGTAAGTCATTAAATAGAGATCTTCCTATTTATTTTCTTTTTTGCTAACACATTCTTGGTTGGCAACTCCGCAAGATGTTTTACAAGCAGATTGGCAAGATGTTTGGCATTCGCCGCAACCACCATCTTTTTGGCTCTTGTGAAGATTTCTTGTGTTAAGTGTAAGTATTCTTTTCATATTAAAATCTCCTTATCGATAAGAATTTCTTATTCAACTAATATATTAACAGTTTTCATCCATTTTGTCAATCAAGACTGCAATAGAAGTACCATCAAGATTTAGCTTTATATTGTTTTTTTGTAGGTTTTCCATATTCTCTAAGACCTTAGAATCGATAAGCTCCCCAGGCGCTAGGATTGGAATTCCAGGTGGGTAGGCGTAGGTAAAATTACTAGCGACTCTTCCTATAGAATTTTTCATATCAATTAATTTTGCTTGCTTATCTATGGCCTCATATAGGTCGTAAACTTTTTTAGGGTTGTGGTAGGTAAATTTGAAAGAATTTTCAGATTTGTTTATGGTCTCATCAATTTTTATTAGGGCATTTTTAAGCCTTATAAAGCCCTCAACAGTATCATATATACTTGCTATTAATAAAGCATAGGAAGGGTAGGTCATTTCTATTTCGATTTTTTCCTTTTTTAATAAGTCTCCTAGGGTTTTTCCATTTATATTAGTATTTTTAGTTGAAATTAATATTTTTGACCTGTCTTTATTGGTTGAATCATATAAGCTTAAGTTTTTTAATTTTATTTTATAAAGATCTCTAAGTCTAGGCTTTAATTCTTGATTCAAATTTTCTAATTCACTTATATTTTCAAAAATATAAGCAATTGATTGTAAAATTAGGTAGGAAGGAGATGAAGTTTGAAAGATGGCCATGGCAAACCTCAAATCTTTTATCATAGTGTCATCGTTAACTAAAACTGCAGCTCCTGGAGTGAGGGCCGGTAGGTTTTTATGAAAGGAAGTTATGGCTATATCAAAGGCATTTTTATATGCTCCTGTTAAAAATAAGTGAGACCCGTGCGCCATATCTAAAATTAGTTTTGCTTTGTATTTTTTACATATATTGTAAATTTTTTCTATATCTAAAATATATCCCTCATAAGATGGTGAAGTCACCACAACAGCCGAGTAGGTTTTATTTTTTAATTTATCTTCTAAGTCTTCAAAAGAAATATCGACTATAGCTCCGATATCATTTGTCTTTACGCCAAGGTAGTCGACTTTTAACTTATTAATTAGGCAAGCATTGTAAACTGCCTTGTGGGATGACCTTTGGATTAGGATATTTTTATTATTTTGGCTTATGGCTCTAATGCTAACTAAGATTCCAGTAGTAGACCCATTTGTAGAAATTATCGCATCTTTTACAGCGTATATTTCTGCAATTTTCTTTTCCATTTCGACAAAAACTTCTTTGGGGTCATTTAGGTTATCAAGCCCATCTATTTCTGTAAAATCTCTTCCGTAGCCAAGTTTTGGATTTAAAAGCTTTGACCTCTTGTGACCTGGCATGTGGAAGGGATAGTAATTTTCTTTAAGGTAATCGTCAATAATTTTATTTAACATATGTCCTCCACTAATATTATAGCTTAACTTAAAAATTTTGTAAGGTAAATTATTCTTTTGGGTGTATGATAAGTCTAGGTGATAAAATGGAAAATAAATTTATTAGAATAATAAAATCAATAATTATATTTTTGCTTTTTGTTGTTGTATTTGCAGCTGGTTTTCTTTTATTAGGTTTTTTTAAGGGCCAAAATATTGATAATCCTTTAGCTGATATAGTAGGGCAAAAAGATGAGTCTTTAATTTTGCTTGCAGGTGTTGATTCAACTGGTGAAGATACAGGGACAAGGACAGATACCCTCATGCTTATTAAGGCTAATAGTAAAGATAATTCGGTAGATATGATTTCTATTCCAAGAGATTCCTATGTATCTATAAACGGAAAAATGGATAAGATTAATGCAGCCCACTCTTATGGTGGGATTGATTTAACTATGGATGTTGTTAGGAATTTCTTAGGCATTAACTTGGATAAATACATGGTCATATCTTTTGAAGCTGTTATTAAGGGAATTGATGCACTTGGTGGTATGGATGTAGATGTAAGCGATAAAGTCGGTGCTGCTATGGGTATAAGCCCGGGAGTCCACAAGATGACAGGAGATCAAGTGCTTAGTTATGTAAGATTTAGGAAAGGCTATCAAAATGCTGATCTTGGAAGGATTAATACCCAACAGGATTTTCTAAAGCAATTCATAAAAGAATCCAGCAAGATAGAAAATTTGCCAAAACTACCTAAAGTTTATCAGGCTATGAAACCATATATTAAAACAAACATGAGTCTTAAAGAACTATCATCACTTGCCATGAAATTTAAATCAGTCGATTCATCAAAATTAAATTCGGTAAGGCTTGAGGGTGAGGGTTTTAATATGGGAGGCATCTCATATTATAAAATTTATCCAGAGTCAATAGAAAATATAAGGACTACTTACTTAAATTCATTTTTAAGAAATTAGGAAATGGGTATAATAGATATGTATAAGATGGAGGAGATATGGATATTAAATCATTAATAAGAGTAATAGAAGATTACCCGGAAAAGGGCATATCCTTTAAGGATATAACAACCCTATTAAAAAATAAGGATGGTTTTAGAGAAACCATAGACTTATTAGAGCAAAAACTTCAAGGCTATGACTTTGATTATATAGCAGGTGTTGAATCTAGAGGCCTAATCTTTGGTGCACCCCTAGCTGATAGATTAAACAAGGGGTTCATTCCAATAAGAAAACCTGGGAAACTACCTGGTGAAATTGAAAAAGTTAGCTATGATTTAGAATATGGTACAAATGAGTTAGAAATTCATAGAGATGCCCTTAAAAAGGGTGATAAGGTTGTAATTATCGATGACCTTATAGCTACAGGTGGGTCTGCAAAGGCTGCTGCTAAACTAGTGGAAGCTATAGGCGGAGATGTAGTATGCTTTGAATTTTTAATTGAACTAACATCTCTAAAGGGCAGGGAAGTTCTAAAGGACTATGATGTTATATCTATAGTTGAATACGATCATTAAACTAAAAACAAAGAGATTTCAAATTGAAATCTCTTTTTAAATGCTTGAATTTACGAGCCCTTACATAGATAAAAAAATAAATATTTGCATTAAATAGTTTAAAATTACACTTGAAATGGTCGTAGGACAACGTATAGTACTATTAAGGTCAGAGATGGTCAAAGAAATAAGATGGAGGTAGATATGCAATATAGGGATTATTATGAAGTACTAGGAGTTGATAAAAAAGCTAGTGCTAATGAAATAAAAAAAGCTTATAGGAAGCTAGCAAAAAAATACCACCCAGACCTTCATCCAGATGATGAAAGTGCAAATAAAAAATTTACAGAAATAAATGAGGCTTACGAGGTTCTATCAGATCCAGAAAAGAGAAACAAGTATGACACCTTTGGTGCTAATGCGAACTTCTCTGGTGGACAAAATTTTGACCCAAGAGATTTTGGTTTTGATTTTTCTAACTTCGGTAATGGCTCTTACACATATACAAGTTCAAATGGTTCAGGTTTTTCAGACTTTTTTGATACACTTTTTGGCGGCTTTGGAAATACTTCTTCAAGAAAAGCTCAAGGCTTTGGAGGTTTTAATCAAGGATTTGGAAGTGGATTTAGTAAAAAAGCAAAGACTAAACTAGATACTGAAGTTAGTATTTCAATCGACGAAGCTATCAAGGGTACAACAAGAAAAATTTCCGTAAAAACTGAAGCCGGTATAAAAGATATAGAAGTTAATATTCCAGAGGGAATTAAGAATAGAAACAAGATTAAAATTGATGGCTCCAAATACGGATTAAATGCTGATATATATGTCTGTGTAAAGATAAAAGAAACAGAAGATTTAAAACTAGATGGAATTGACTTTATTAAAAAAGTAAAGATTAGTCCTTGGGATGCTTATTTTGGGACAAAGAAAAAAATATCAACCATAAAAGGCAATATCTTAGTAACAATTCCAGAGAAAATCACTTCTAATAAGAAAATTAGACTTAAGAATCTTGGTTATACTGATAGGAAAAATCAGACAGGAGATTTAATCCTAGAAGTTTTGATAGAAAATCCAGACCTAAACGAAGAACAAGTAGAATTATACAAAAAACTAAAAGAAATCGAGGGATAATATGGACAACAACAAATTAACACAAAAATCAATCGAAGCTATCAATAACGCAAATTCAATGGCAATTAAAGATGCTAACCCAGAAGTAAATGAATTTCACTTAGCCCTAAGCTTAGTCGATAGCCCAAGCTCCTATGTATCAATGGTCCTATCCAAAATGGGAGTAGATGTAAATGCTTATAAAAAGAAAATTGAAGATAAGGTAGAAAATTTGCCAAAACAATCAGGTAATGCTAATACTTACCCATCTCAAGTCTTTCAAAGGATATTTTTAAAGGCTGAAGATGAGGCAGATGCTATGGGAGATTCCTTCATTTCTGTGGAACACATCTTTCTTTCCTTACTTAAGGAAAATACTGAAATGTCACCAATCAATAAGGAATTTAACATTTCTTATAAGGTTTTCAAAGACTATGTCTTAAAAGTCAGAAATGGTCAAAAAGTTACTACTGATAATCCGGAAGAAACTTCAAACCCACTTGAAAAATTCGGCAGAGACTTAACACAAGAGGCAAGGGATGGAAAAATTGACCCAGTTATCGGTAGGGATGCAGAAATTAGAAATGCTTTAAGGATCCTATCTCGTCGTAAGAAAAATAACCCAGTTTTGATTGGTCAGCCAGGTGTTGGTAAAACAGCAATTGTAGAAGGTCTTGCTCAAAGAATTGTAAATAACGATGTGCCAGAACCTCTACAAGGCAGGAGAATTTTCTCCCTTGATATGGGTGCTTTAGTTGCAGGTGCGAAATATAGGGGACAATTTGAAGAAAGACTAAAGGCAGTAATTGAAGAAGTCAAAAAATCTGATGGTCAAATTATAATGTTTATCGATGAAATCCACACTATTGTAGGTGCTGGCAAGTCCGAAGGTGCTATGGATGCATCAAATATTATGAAACCAATGCTTGCTAGGGGAGAAATCAAGGTAATCGGTGCAACAACCTTAAATGAGTACAGGGAATATATCGAAAAAGATGGAGCTCTTGAGAGAAGGTTCCAGAAGGTAATGGTAGAAGAGCCAAGTGTTGAAGATACAATTTCAATCCTAAGAGGTATTAAGGAAAAATATGAAATCTTCCACGGCATTAGAATTCAAGATTCGGCAGTAATAGCTGCAGCAGAATTATCTGATAGGTATATTTCTGATAGGTTTTTGCCAGATAAGGCGATAGATCTTATGGATGAGGCTTGCGCAACTGTAAGGACTGAAATTGATACTATGCCAGCCTATCTTGATGAGCAAAAGAGAAAGCTTCTTCAACTTCAAATAGAAATTACAGCCCTTAAAAAAGAGGAAGATGATTATTCTAAGAAGAGACTAGCTGATCTTGAAAAAGAACTAGCAGATCTTTCAGATACCTTTAATGAGGATTTCCTAAAATGGAAAGAACAAAAATCTGCTATTGATGATGTAAAATCAATCAAGGAAGAGATAGACAAGGTTAAGGTAGAAATCGACCAAGCAGAAAGAAACTATGATTTTGAAAAACTTTCCGAATTAAAGTACGGCAAGCTAGCTGAGCTTGAAAATAAATTAAAAGAAGCTAGTTCAACTAATAATGACGAATCTTCCATCAAAGAGGAAGTGACAGATGAAGATGTGGCAGATGTTGTATCTAGTTGGACAAATATTCCAGTTTCAAAATTGGTTGAAACAGAAAGGACAAAGATTCTCCACCTTGGTGAGACTTTACACGAAAGGGTAATAGGCCAGGATGAAGCAATTAAGGCCGTTTCTGATGCGATAATTAGAGCTAGGTCAGGATTAAAAGAACAAAACAGACCTATAGGTTCCTTTATCTTCTTAGGTCCAACAGGTGTTGGTAAGACAGAGCTTGCAAAGACATTAACAGAAGCGATGTTTGATGATGAACATAATATGATTAGGATAGATATGAGTGAATATATGGAAAAATATTCTGTATCCAGACTAATCGGTGCCGCTCCAGGTTATGTTGGCTACGAAGAAGGCGGCCAATTAACAGAGGCAGTTCGTAGAAAACCATATTCAGTTATTCTTTTTGATGAAATCGAAAAGGCTCACCCAGATGTATTTAATATTTTGTTACAAGTATTAGATGATGGAAGATTGACAGATAGTCAAGGTAGGACTGTTGATTTTAAAAATACTATAATCATTATGACATCAAATATCGGTTCAGAATTCTTGATAGATGGTCTAAATAAAGATGGTACAATCAAAGAAGAAAATCAAAAGAAAGTAGATGAAGTCCTAAGACGTTCATTTAAACCAGAATTCTTAAATAGGATTGATGATATTGTAATGTTCACACCACTTACAAGCGATCAAGTTTATAAAATCATTGACCTACAAATTGATAATATTAGGAAGAGACTAGCTGATAGGGATATCAAACTAGAGATTACACCAGCAGCTAAGGAATATATTCTAGCCAATTCTTATGATGTAGAATATGGTGCTAGACCTGTTAAGAGATACCTACAAAGGAATGTAGAAACAAAACTTGGTAAGTTAATTATTGAAGGAAAAGTAGCTGATAGGGATACAGCAATTCTTGACCTTGTTGATAATCAATTAGAGTTTAAAACTAAATAGCTAAGAATAGATAAGTAGAATTAATAACGGAGTAATTTAATAGATTGCTCCGTTTTTGTTTTGGCTATTTTGTGCGATTTTATACTATATGTAGTAAAACGAGAAAATAGACCACTATATATAGTATAATTTATTTTACTTTAGAAAAGAAATATGGTATGATTATAGTGTAATTTCGGAGGTAAAAATGTTACAGGTTATTAAAAGAGATGGGACTAAAGTCGATTTTAATAAAGATAAGATTACCATAGCTATTGAAAAAGCCATGCACTCCCCAAGTGGTATTTATGTGGAAGGTCAGGCAGCAGAAATAGCTAGTGAAATCGAGGAGAGATCTAAAAATAAAAGAGAAATCTCTATCTATGAAATCGAAGATTTAGTCTACTATAAACTAATAGATAGAAAAAATCCTGCTACAGCTAAATCCTACGAGTCATATAAGTCAGTTCAGGCTTATAAACGTGAGCAAAATACATCTGACGATGAAATAATCGGTCTTTTAAATCAAACTAACATAGATGTAATGGATGAAAACTCAAATAAAAATCCAATCATTGCTTCAACTCAGAGGGATCTAATAGCAGGTGAGGTAGCTAAGGATATTGCAAAAAGAAAGCTTATCCCACTAGATTTAGTGGAAGCCCATGATTCAGGTGCTATTCACATCCACGATCTTGATTATCTAATCCAACCAATTTTCAATTGCTGTTTGGTAGATATGAAAGATATGCTTGATAATGGAACAGTTGTAAATGAAAAGATGATTGAATCACCAAAATCTTTCCAGGTAGCATGCAATGTAATGACTCAAATTATAGCTCAGATTGCATCAAACCAATACGGTGGACAATCTATTAATATTGCGTGCCTAAGTCCTTACTTAGAAAAGTCTTTCGAAAAGAATTTAAAACTCGCAAGTGAAATTTTAAAAGACGATGACCAAGCCAAAAAGATGGCAGATGCCCTTACCCAAAGAGATTTGGAAAGCGGTATCCAAACCATCCAATATCAAATAAATACCTTAATGACTTCAAATGGTCAATCACCTTTTGTTACACTTTTCATGCACACTGATGAAAACGATCCTTACCTTGATCAAACTGTTGAGATTATTAAAGAAATCTTAAAACAAAGAATCCAAGGTATCAAAAACGATCAAGGCGTATATGTAACACCAGCTTTTCCAAAGTTGATTTATGTTCTTGATGAAAACAATATAAATCCAGATTCTAAATATTTCGACCTAACTAGTCTTGCAGCTAAGTGTACTGCAAAAAGAATGTATCCTGATTATATATCAGCTAAAAAGATGCGTGAAAACTACGAAGGCAATGTGTTTGCTCCAATGGGCTGCAGGGCTTTCCTTCCACCTTACAAAGATAAGTATGGAGAATACAAGTTTGACGGTAGGTTTAATATGGGAGTTTGTACAATCAACCTTCCACAAATTGGAATTTTGGCACACGGAGATGAAAAATTATTCTTTGAAATATTAGAAAAAAGACTTGACCTTGTAAAAAGGGTAGGGATTCTGAGATATGATCACCTTGCCAAGGTTACAAGCGATTCTTCTCCAATCCACTTCCAACACGGTGCTATCGCAAGACTTAAAAAGCATGAATCAATAAAACCACTGTTAGAAAATGGCTATGCTACAGTTACAATTGGCTACATTGGAATATATGAGGCCACAAAATTAACTATAGGAGAAAGCCATACTACAAAGAGGGGCCATGACTTTGCCATGAAAATTATGGAAATGTTAAATGACAAGAAAAAGGAATGGTCAGAAGAATACGGTATTGCATTTGCTGTTTACGGCACACCTGCTGAGAGCTTAACCCATAGGTTTGCATCTATAGATAGGGAAAGATTTGGCGATATAAAAGATGTTACAGACAAGGGATATTACACAAATTCCTTCCATGTAGATGTTAGGGAGAATATTTCTGTATTTGATAAGTTTGACTTCGAATCAGAATTCCAAAAATTATCTACAGGTGGATGTATTTCCTATGCGGAAATTCCAAATATGACTAACAATATTGAAGCAGTTCTAACTATGATTGAGTATATTTACGACCACATTCAATATGCTGAGTTTAATACTAAGAGCGATTATTGTGGCAATTGTGGTTATGATGGTGAGATTCTTCTTGATGATAACAACCAATGGTATTGTCCAAATTGTGGCAACCACGATAGGGCAACTCTCACAGTTGTAAGAAGAACTTGTGGTTACCTTGGTGAAAATTTCTGGAATGAAGGAAGAACTAAGGAAATAAAAGCAAGAGTGCTCCATATATGAACTATGCACAAATAAGAAAATATGATGTAGCAAATGGTCCTGGTATCAGGACCACTTTTTTCCTCACAGGTTGTGATAGAAATTGCCCAAATTGTTTTAATACTGACTATATGGATTTTAATCATGGCAAAAAATGGGATGAAGAGGCTGAAAAAGAAGTGATTTCTTACCTAAAACTCAATCAAGTAGAGGGGCTTACAGTACTTGGAGGAGAGCCATTTGAAAATCCCGTTGGTCTTTTACAAGCCCTTAGGAATATAAAAAAAGAAGTCAGTAAGTCAATTTGGGTTTATTCCGGTTTTGTCTATGATGATTTAGTTAATATTTCATTAGCTAGGGAAATTCTTGAAGAAATTGATGTCCTAGTTGATGGAGAATTTATTGAAGAATTAAAAGATTTAAGCCTTAAATTTCGAGGATCTTCTAATCAAAGAGTAATTGATGTAAAGAAATCTTTGGAAAATAATGAAGTAGTCATTTTAAATGGGTATAAATAGATAAAGATAAATTAGGAGGAAGAAATGATAAATCAAAATAAAAGATCAGGTGCAGCAGGGATACTTATTGCAATAATAGCTGTTATTGTAATTGGCTTATTGATGATTGTACCAACCTATAATAGACTTGCAGGCAGTAATGAGAATGTAAATCAAGCTTATGCCCAGGTACAAAACGTTGTTCAAAGAAGAGCAGATTTAATACCAAATCTTGTAAACACAGTAAAGGGTTACACTGACCATGAAGCAGACACCCTAACAAAGGTGACCAATGCCAGAGCTGGAGTTCAAAATGCAACAAATCCAAAAGAACTTGCAGAGGCAAACGACCAACTTACAAGAGCTATTGGCGATATTAATGTTGTTGTAGAAGCTTATCCAGACCTAAAAGCTGATAGTCAATTTGTCCAATTAATGGATGAATTAGCAGGAAGTGAAAATAGGATATCTACAGAAAGAAAGAACTACAACGAGGCTGTCCAAGTTTATAATACTGATATTAGGAGATTTCCAACTAATTTAATAGCGAAATTCACAGGTTATAAACCAGCTGAATACTTCAAGGCAGATGCAAGTGCACAAGAAGCACCAAAGGTAAACTTTGGCAATTAAGATTATTACTAGAAAAGACTAAGGAGTTATTATGGGAAAGGCAAGATTCAAAAAGCTTTGGCTATTACTAATAATTTTTTTCTGCCTTTTTCAATCCAAGACATACGCAAGCATACCGTCACCAACGGATAATTATTACCTCGATAAATTGAATCTTCTAGATGAAGCCACCAAGGAAAATATCAACAAAACTAATAAGCAGTTAGAGGATAAGACAGGAAGCCAAGTTGTGGTAATGACATTACCTAATCCAGATGATCTTGAAGGTAATTATTATGGCACAGAAATTTTTAATGCTTGGAAGATAGGAGATCAGGAAAAAGACAATGGTGTTCTGATTTTGCTATCGATGTCTAAGCAAAAGGGTCATAACCAAATAAATATCATTACAGGCTATGGTATAGAAGGTAGGCTGAATGATGGTAAAATTGGTAGAATAATCGATAATTTTATGCTTGATAGGCTTAGGGATGGAGCTTACTCCCAAGCCCTTAATGAAGGATTTAACGCTGTTGTTGGCGAAATAGCAGCAGAATATGATGTAAAACTAGAAAAAGATTATACAAGTTACCAAAACAACCTATCGAATGAAAATTCAGAAGATGGCTTATCACTTAAGACAATATTCATCTTGTTAATTATTTTTATAATAGTCTCATCAATTATAAATAGAAATAATTACTTTGGTGGAGGAGGTGGGGGCGGCTTCAGAAGAAGACGTTACACCTATCCAAGATTTGGTCCGGGATGGTCATCTTGGGGTGGCTCTAGCTTTGGAGGAGGTTCATCCGGTGGCTTCGGTGGAGGATTTTCGGGTGGTGGAGGTTCATCTGGTGGTGGCGGTGCTGGAAGAAGTTTTTAAGGAGAATAAATGAAAGGATACGTAGCTAGTCATTTTTTTAATGATGCAATGTTTAGGTGGACAGAAGATTTGGCCCAATATATAGAAAATAATACATCGCTTGAACTTTATGTTCCACAAAGAAATGCAGATATAAACGATAAGAAAAATAACGATGCGATAATTACTGATATAAAAATATCTCAGGCTGATACTGCTCATCTTAAGGAAGCTAATATCTTAATTGCAAATCTTGACGGATTAACAATCGATGATGGAGTAGCAGCTGAGATTATGGCCCATGGCGTTATGAGAGAACTTGAATTAGACCATGGAATAGATTTTCCAAGGATGATTATCGGGATAATCACAGATATGAGATATCTTGGTACAGGTGAGAATAAACTCTATAGAAACCTGATGGTTGTTGGAAAAGTAAAGGAGCATGGCCACTTGGTAGTTGGTTACGCAGGTGATGACTCATTTAAGAAAGAAGTTGTAGATTGTATAAATAAATTTATGGCAGAAAATTAATTTTAATTTAAAAGGTGATGCTTAAGAATAAAAAAACTATTCTTCGCATCACTCTTTTTTAAAATAAATCGCCCTTATTATAGACCATATCCCAAAATTTAAGCTCATAAGTTAAACAATTTTTAAAAATTTCTATTAAAGCATCCATTTTTTCTTTTGTCATTTCTTTGCTGAGTTCATTGATTTCATTAACTGTCCCATCTACATATGAAAGATAAACCGGATCAAGGTATCCTGTTATAAATTTCCCGTAAACTTCGTGGTTTTTGGCTTGAGGATTAACCCTGTCTATGTGCCTAAAAATATTGACATACCCCAGATCACAAGCCATAAGCACCATTAATATTTCTTCATAACCACCTAGTATGGATTGGGATATTCTGTAATTTGAATAGGAAAGGTTGGTTAGGTTTGCTTGTCGATTTTCGATTTCTTTTATATCTATGTCAAAATCTTTCATAAGGCCACGGTGGATTGCCATTTCATTTTCCATACAATTGTTTATGAGATAGGCAAACTTTCTGATTATTTCCTTATTATTAGTCTTTGCAAGACCTATGGCAAAAATCTTCACGTGCTCCCATAGGTAAATGTAGTCTTCTTCAAGATAGTATTTGAATCTTGATATTTCAAGGTCACCCCTTATTAAACCCTCTATGAAGGGGTGGTTATAAAGGTCTTGCCAGATGTCTCTTGTTTGTTCATATAAGTAGTCAATAAATTTCATAAGTCCTCCAATACCTAAATCATACCCGTTTTTACTTTAAATTTTCCATAAAGCTGATATAATATAATTAACAATTAAATATCTCTTTTGTATTCGGGGTGCCAAGTGCTGAGATTATACCCGCTAACCTGATAAACTTAGTAGTTTCGTAGGGAAATAAAAAGCGATTTCAACTCTTTTTTCCGAATATAAGAAAAAAGAGTTTTTTAATTAAAAAAATTTCGAAATTAGGAGAATAAGATGAAAGCAAAATTTGACGGATTAGCCAATAAGTACGATCAATGGTTTATGGAAAATGAAAATATGTATTTAACAGAGTTAAATGTTGTAGAAATGGCTCTTAAAAGTGTCAACACAGAAAAATCTCTTTCAGTAGGTTGTGGAAGTGGTTTATTCGAAGTTTCTTTAAAAGATAGGGGGCTTACAATCACTGATGGTTTGGAACCTTCAAAAGATATGGCTGAAATAGCTGAAAAAAGAGGATTAAATGTAAAAATTGGAATAATTGAGGATGCAAAATTAGAAGATGAATACTATGATTGCATTTACCTAAATGGTTCATCAACTTATATAGAAGATTTGGAAAGCGCCTACAAGACTGTTTACAAAGCCCTAAAACCAGGTGGACACATTGTCGTAATAGATGTTCCTAAGGAAAGTTCCTTCGGTATCCTTTATCAATTTGCAGCTCATGCAAAAACTTTTGATTTAGCAAATTTTGAGGGAATTTTACCAAAATCACCATACCCAATTGAACTTGTTACAAATACAGTCATGACAACAACTCCACATAAACGTGATGTACTTAAAAAGGTTGGTTTTAAAGATTTTAAATTTTATCAAACCCTAACCACAGATCCTGCTTATTCTGATGATTATGTAGAAGAAGCCCAAGAAGGCTATGATAAGGGATCTTATGTTGCAATAGTTGGTCAAAAATAGAATTATAGTCCCATTTTTATTATTTTAAATATGGTATTAAATTTATTACTCTTTAAATTATAAACACTTGAAAAAGGCGAGGATTTATTCCTCGCCTATTTTAAAATATTTATTTTATTTTTGGTACAAGTTTAGTTACTATAAAATACAACAAGATGTAGTTTATGATTCCGTCTATTAAAACTTTTATAAAACGTGTGGCTAACATAACTTTATAAGGATTGTTAAATAGCTGGCTTAACCATAGTGTATTTAAGAACATATGGCAGATATAAAATACAAAAAATACCATAAGGCCTATTTGCACCTTCAAAGAAATATTTTTTCTTTTACCATATACTGTAATAAGTCCTGGAATTAGACCAGTCAAAACAGATACCAAGGTAAATCCAAAGTGTGGTGTGCCTCCAGCGTTTATAGCAACACCTATTAAGTCAGCAGCAAGTCCAGCAAGGGCACCAGGAAGTGGGCCTAGGATAATACCTGCTAGCATTAATGGCAAGTGGCCAAAAGAAAACTTAATTGAAGGTGTGATGAAAATACCAAAAAATCTTGAAAAGATAATTGATAAAGCTGTAAGCATTGCAGCCTTCACGAGTGAATCAACACTAATTTTTTTATTCATTTTTTCCCCTTTCTATCAGAGGTCAGCGGTTGCGATAAAGAATCGGAAGTTTCGTCTGGAAACAACAACCCATTTTCCAGCACTAATCGCTCTTTATCTACTCTGATATGTTAATTATAAACTATTTGAGGAAAATTTCAAAATTTTAATCCGGATTTATATTGAAGCCTTGATCCATAAGGGTTTTAAACATTTTATTTCTATTTTTTACAATACTTCCTTGCTTTTTAGGGATTTGGCTAGAAAAGGATTCACTTTTTCTACCAGAATCTCTTAGATCATAATAGGTTGTCATTTCCTCATCGTATTCTTTGATTAAATCGAGGTAAGAATCATAAATCTTATAGGAATTTTCGAAAGTTTTTAAGTTTATATCAAGTCTTGGTTTTATTTGTGGATTTTGGTTTGGAACTCCAAAACCGACCCCAACAGCAGGATATGTTAATTTTGGCATCTTTAATATTTCGATAACTTTCTTTGTACCGTTATGGATATTGCCAAAATAATTCGCTCCAAGACCCAAAGATTCAACTGCTATTGTCAAATTTTGGGCTGCTATAATTGCGTCAGTAAAGCCTTGGATAAATTTATCAAAGCTTATCATTGTATCATTTTCTAGTCCTAATTCCCTAGCTATTTCGTAGTTTCTTTTTAAATCTACAATGAAAATCCAAAGTTCTGTCGCCCTTGCCATGTAGGCCTGGTTACCATTTTCTGCTAATTTTTTCTTTATTTCTGAATTGGTAACCCTAATTATCGACATATTTTGCATGCCATTTGATGATGCAGACATGTTAACTACATCAAGTAGGGTTTTTATTGTAGGCTCGTCTATTATTTCACCAGTAAATTCTCTAATTGTCCTGTGATTTAATTGATTTTTAATTGTTTGGTTCATCTTTATCTCCTTTCTTAATTTATACCCAAAGGAGTATAATAAACCTAGGAGAAGTTATGAAAATAAGGACATCTGTTAGAAACTTAATTGAATTTGTAATGAGGTCTGGTGATATTGATAACAGGTTTAGGGACAATACCAGGATGATAGAAGGTATCAGGGCCCATCAAAAAATTCAAGCTAAGTATGATAAGACTTATAAAAAAGAATATAAACTTAAGAATACCACTTCCTATAAGGATGTAGTTTTTGAGGTTGAAGGTAGGGCAGATGGGCTTGGCAAAAAAGATGGAATTTACTTAATAGATGAGATTAAGTCTACATCAAGAAAACTCGATGATTTAGACGGTGATAACAAACTCCATTGGGCTCAGGCTATGTGCTATGCTTATTTTTATGCTCTAGATAAGTCGCAAGGTCAGATGATTATTTCTTTAACTTATGTGTCGGTGGATGATTACAAGGCAAGGATATTCGAAAAATCTTTTACTTTTGAAGAGCTTAATGAGTTTTATTTTAAGCTGTTGGATGAATATATAATATTCTCAAAAATTTTGGCAACTAATAAAGAAAAAAGAGATATATCTATAAAAGACTTGGATTTCCCATATAAATCTTATAGGAAAGGCCAGAGGAAGATGGCTGTGGCAGTTTATACTGCAATTTTGGATGAGAAAAATTTATTTGTGGATGCGCCTACGGGGATAGGAAAGACAATTTCTGCAATATTTCCTACTATAAAATCCATGTCAGAGAGTCTGACAGACAAGGTTTTTTATCTTACAAGCAAGAACACCATAGCCAACGAAGCTTTAAAAACTCTTAATCTTCTTAAAAATAAGGGACTTTTTGTAAAAGCTCTCCACATAACAAGTAAGGAAAAAATTTGCTTAAATGAAGAAGTATCATGCAACCCTGTCGATTGTCCTTATGCTAAGGGTCACTTCGATAGGGTTAATGATGCATTAAAAGATATTTTAGAGAATGAAAATATCATAGATTATGATATAATTGTTGAGTATGCGAAAAAGTATATGGTTTGTCCCTTGGAATTTGAGCTTGATATAAGCCTTTATTCAGATTTTATTATTTGTGATTATAACTATGTTTTTGATCCAAATGTATTTTTGAAGAGGTTTTTTGAGGAAGTTATAGATTCCTATGTATTTTTGATAGATGAAGCTCACAACCTTTTAGATAGAACTAGGGATATGTATTCCTATTCTTTTAAAGATACCACATTCACATCATTAATTGAACTTTTAGATGAAAAGAAGGATAAAAAGTTAAGAAAAAAGTTAGGACAAATTGTCGATGATTTTTATAAGCTGGGTGAAATCAGCAAAAGGGAGTATCATTTTACAAGTGACTATATAGACGCTTTAGATAAGGACTTATTATCTTTAAGCAAAATAATGGAGAGATTTTTGGTAGAAAAAATTGACCATGATGCTTATGATTTAGTTCTTGACCTTTACTTTGAAATAAATAAGTATTTGAAAATCTCAGATTATTTTACTGAGGGTTTTTATAATGTGATTTCTTATGACTCAGAAAGTATGGAGAGAAGCTTTGAGATAAAGTGTGTTGATCCGAGGGAAGTACTTAAAAATAAATACAAACTCGCTAGGTCTGCTATATTTTTCTCGGCAACCCTATCGCCTATGACTTATTTTGTGAAGGCTTTGGCAGGAGAAGAATCACTAAAATTGAGATTAGAAATGCCTTTTAATCAGGATCATCTTTTGATTTTGAAGAAAAATTTATCCACTAGGTATAGGGATAGAAATAGAAACCTTGCCTTGGTAGCAGAAGCTATTAACGAATTTGTTACTTGCAAAAAAGGTAATTATTTTATATTTTTTCCATCATATTCTTATATGGAAGATGTGGCAGAATATTACAGGGATAACTTTACTAATGATATACTTAATCAAGAAAGAATTATGACAGGCGAATCTAGGAGCGAATTTCTAAATGAATTTACCTACGAATCTAACAAGGTCGGTTTTCTTGTTCTTGGTGGGATTTTTTCTGAAGGCGTTGATCTAATCGGTGATAGACTTATTGGGTCTATGATTATCTCAGTTGGAATGCCTGGTGTGTCAAAGGAAAGAGATTTGATTAAGTATCATTTTGACAAAGAAGGTTACAATGGATTTGACTATTCCTATACCTATCCTGGCCTAAATAAGGTATTTCAGGCTGCTGGCAGGGTTATAAGAGGGGAAGAAGATAGGGGAATAATCTATCTTTTAGATGATAGGTATTCTTGGCAAAAATATATTAATCTTTTCCCTAAACATTGGACAAATCAAGTAATGGTTAATAATAAACAAGAATTTGAACAAATTATAAATAAATTTTGGAGTATAGATGAAGAAAAGACCGACTAAAGATATAAAAATCACTCAGATGAAATATCCAAATATTTCGATTGGTTTTGATGATAATGATAGAAAAGTTGAATTTAAAGGTGGACTCTTGGGGCAAACTGTAAGAGTTAAGGCAGGCAAGAAAAACAAGGATAGGATAAAAGCAAAATACATAGAACTCCTTGAAGAATCAAAGCTTGAAAACGCTAGGGAATTTTGTCCACAAGCAGCAATTTGTGGTGGTTGTGCTTACCAAAAACTTGCCTATGAAACCGAACTTATGCTTAAACACGGCATGATAAAAGACCTATTTAAAGATAACGGTATTGAATATAATAATGACATAAGCATAAATAGGTCACCGATAACAAGTGGATTTAGAAATAAGATGGAATACACCTTTGGTGATTCGATTAAGGGTGGACCTCTTGTTTTAGGCCTCCATAGAAAAAGAAGATTTTATGAAATAGTTGATTGTAAGAATTGCAATATTGTGGATTCTGACTTTAATACTATAAGGTCTAAGGTACAGGAATATTTTAGGGAAAAAGAAACAGACTTCTACCACAAAATGGCTAAGGAAGGGCTATTAAGGCATCTTGTCATTAGAAAAGCCATGCATACTGACCAAATCATGGTGATTTTGGTAACTACAAGTGATTCTACATTTGACGACACAAGACTTAGATTGTTTTTAAATATGTTATTAGATATAGATTTGGACGGCAGAATATTTTCAGTCTACCACGTCCTAAATGATTCTGTAGCAGATGCAGTAATACCAGAAAAAATCAAACTAATCTATGGCAAAGAATACATCACAGAAGAGATGATGGGTCTTCAATTTAGGATATCACCATTTTCCTTCTTCCAACCTAATGTATTTACTGCAGAAAAACTCTACCAAAAAGCCTTTGACTTGGCAGAAATTGATAAGACTATGGATGTTCTTGATCTTTATTCGGGAACAGGCACCATTACACAATTGATGGCAAGTGTTGCAAAGAGCGCAACAGGCATAGAAATAGTAGAGGAAGCGGTAGAAAAAGCAAAAGAAAATGCAAGAATAAATGGTCTTGATAATGTAAACTTTTTGTGTGGGGATGTTCTTGAAGAGATTGAAAAAGTTGGAAATAAGTATGATGTTGTAGTTCTAGACCCACCAAGAGCTGGAATTAGCCCAGCATCTCTAGAAAAAATCCTAAACATAGACTGCAAAAAGTTTGTCTACATCTCCTGCAATCCAAAAACCCAAATGGAAAATTTAAAAACCTTTATAGAAAAGGGATATGAAATAAAAGATTACGAAATCTATGATCAATTCCCTAATTCAAGACATTTGGAGGCTATAGCGTTGATACAAAAGATGTAAACTTAGAAATCCTGCATTTTAATGAGTTTATAAGCATTTTGTCTTCGATAAAGATGAAGAAGGATACGTCAAAAAGACTCAAAAAAACTAT